>CAZDEU010000160.1:0-5785 GCA_964504265.1 uncultured Bacteroidales bacterium | reverse complement strand
GCATTATTGCGTTCAACAACCATAAAACTGTTACAAAATATAAAGTTAAAAACAGGCTGAATGTACACACTTCAGCCTGTTTTTATTTAATAACCAATAATCTTTGGTTCATCACTAAGTCGAATTATAAATATTCAAGATAACTTTGGGGATTACACACTTTGTGAGATACTTCCCAACTTTTTTAGCAAATGTTTTACTTTTTACCTTAATGACATTAGAGAGCTGCAGAAACGATTTAAAGATTGCTGAAATTAACAAAAACAATAGAAAAATAATTGTCTATGGCATTTGAAACCAATAAAAAAAAACATAATTATTAAAAAACATATATTCAAATGAATTTTATATTTTATTAATGATTAACAAATATTTATATATCAAAAATAAAAAAAAGCACTATTAATTGATAATATTTTTGGATATTAAAAAAAAGGTTATTAATTTTAGAGGCTGAAAAGAGGGAGAAAAAAAAGAGCGACTTTAGCTGAGTTAACAACTTAAGCCACTCTGAATGTTTTCACAACGGAATAATCCTTATTGTGATTTGCGTCTTTCTTTGTGCAAATATAATTATTTTTTTAATAAAACAACAAAAATATGAAAAAAATTTTAGGTTTAGATTTAGGAACAAATTCTATTGGTTGGGCGTTGGTTCAACAAGATTTTGAAAACAAACAAGGGAAAATTATTGGCTTAGGTAGCAGAATTATACCAATGAGTCAAGATATTTTGGGTAAATTTGATAAAGGAAACTCTATTTCGCAAACTGCTGAGAGAACAAGATACAGAGGAATAAGAAGGATACGTGAACGTCATTTGTTACGCAGAGATAGATTACACCGAATATTAAATGTTTTAGGTTTTTTACCCGAACACTATGCTACAGAAATATGTTTTGACAAACATTACGGTCAATTCAAAGAAGGAACCGAACCGAAATTAGCATGGAAGAAAAATCAAGAAAACAAATTTGAGTTTTTATTTCAAAAATCATTTGAAGAAATGTTAGCTGATTTTAAACAAAAACAACCAGATTTGCTAAACAGAAAAAACATTAAAGGTGAATACCCAAAAATACCTTATGATTGGACGATATATTATTTACGTAAAAAAGCATTAACGCATAAAATTTCAAAAGAAGAACTAGCATGGTTGATTTTAAATTTTAACCAAAAACGTGGTTATTATCAAGCAAGGGGTGAAGATGATGAAACTGCCAACAAAAAAGAATACGTTGAGGTACTGAAAATAGTTAATATTGAAAAAGGCGAAATTGACAAGAAAAACAATAAACGAACCTGGTATAACATAAGACTAAGCAACGATTGGATTTACTCAGCTACATTTACTACTGAACCTCAATGGCTCAATACTGAAAAAGAGTTTTTAATAACAGAAGAACTTGACGATAATAACAATGTCAAAATAAAAGATTCATCAGGAAAAGAAAAACGTAAAATCACACCATTACCAACATTTGAAGAAATTGAATTGATGAGCCAAGCTGACAAGGATAAAATTTACACAAAAATAAAAGCCAAAACAGAACTTACCATTAGCAATAGCGGAAAAACAGTAGGTGCATATATCTACGATACTTTACTTCAAAAACCAAATCAAAAAATAAGAGGGAAATTGATCCGCACAATTGACCGCCAACCCTACAAAGACGAACTAAAACAGATACTAAAAAAGCAAATTGAGCTGCAACCATATTTATTTAGCGATGAGATGTATAATGATTGCGTACGTGAACTATACAGGAACAACGAATCACAACAACTTATGTTAAGTAAAAGAGATTTTATACATTTATTTTTAAACGACATTATTTTTTACCAACGTCCGTTACGAAGTCAAAAATCATCAATCGGGAATTGTTCATTAGAGTTCAGATTACACAAAATCAACAAAAAAGATGATAAAGGTAATCCGATAAAAAATGTATTTGAAAAAGACGACAACGGAAAAGACCTTGAAATAAAGGAGTATTTAAAAGCCATTCCAAAATCAAATCCTTATTATCAGGAGTTTAGATTGTTACAATGGATAAAGAATTTGATTATATATAAAAAAAATGACGATAGTAATGTAACCTCTGAATTTTTAAATAGTACAGACGATTTTGAAAAATTGTTAGAGTTTTTAAACAATAGGAAAGAAATTGAGCAAAACAATTTGTTAAAATATTTAATTGAGCAGAAATATCCCAAATTGAAATCTAAAGAAGTAAATGCAGAAATTGAAAAGTACCGTTGGAATTATGTTGAAGACAAAAAATATCCGTGCAACCAAACTAAAACACAAATTCAAACAAGGCTCGAAAAAGTTATTAACGCTCCTGCAAATTTTTTGGGAATAATTGATACCAAAGATAAAGCAAACAAAAAAGGTGAGAAAATATCATTAGGTACAAGAGAATATCAACTTTGGCATATTATCTATTCCGTTACCGATAAAGATGACTTTGAAAAAGCCCTAAAATCTTTTTCCAAAAAATATAAATTAGACGAAACATCTTTTGTAAAGAACTTCATAAAGTTTCCGCCATTCAAAAAGGAATACGGTTTATATTCCGAAAAAGCAATTAAAAAGTTATTGCCATTAATGCGGTTTGGCAATTATTGGAAGCCAAATGACATTACAAATGAAGTAAGAAACAAAACAAATGACATAAGAGAAAGATTGAAAACTATAAAAGAAGAAAAAGAAATTGAAAACGTTGCTGATGATGATATCCCAAAGCAAATTTTAAAAAGTTTTTTTGGAGTAGATGATTTAACACAAGGCTTAAGATTATATCAAGCAAGTTATTTGGTTTATGGTCGTCATTCAGAAGCAGAAACTGCTGAAAAATGGAACTCTATTGAAAATTTAAAAACCTTTTTAAATGAATTTAAACAACATTCATTACGTAATCCAATTGTAGAACAATTAATAACTGAAACACTTCGTGTAGTGCATGATATTTGGCAACATTATGGCAAAGGTACTGATAATTTCTTTGACGAAATACATATTGAACTGGGCAGAGAAATGAAAAACACAGCAGAAGACCGCAAGCGAATGACCAAGCAAATTACTGAAAATGAAAAAACTAACTTGCGCATTAAACTACTTTTATATGAATTGAAAAACGACAACAATATAGAAAACATCAGAGAATACTCGCCAACACAACAAGAAATATTAAAAATATATGAAGATGGTGTTTTAAGTAAATATTCTGAGCAGGAATTGAAGAATGAAAAAACAGGTGAGTTTAGGAAAGATAAAGATGGAAAACAAAAAGAAGTTACTATTTATGACATCACAAAATCAGCTCAACCCACAAAAGCTGAATTAACTCGTTACAAACTGTGGTTAGAACAAAAATACCGCTCACCATACACTGGGAAAACAATACCGCTAAGCAAACTGTTTACAACAGCTTACGAGATTGAACATATCATTCCACAAAGTCGTTATTTTGATGATAGTTTCAATAATAAAGTAATTTGTGAAGCAGCGGTTAACAAAATTAAAGATAATCAGCTTGGTTTAGAATTTATAAAAAATCATGGAGGAGAAATAATTGACTTAGGCAGAGATGAATCTGTTGAAATTTTCAAAGAAGAAATCTATATAACTTTTGTAAAAGAGCATTATGAAAAAAACCGAAACAAACGAAACAAATTGTTATTGGAAGAAATTCCCGAAAAAATGATTGAACGGCAATTAAACGATACTCGTTACATAAGTAAATATATTTCATCAGTTTTGTCAAACATTGTACGCGCTGGCAAAGAAGACAATGGAATAAATTCCAAAAACCTTATTCCTGGTAACGGAAAAATTACCGCAACTTTAAAACAAGATTGGGGGTTAAATGATGTATGGAACGAAATAATTTTACCACGCTTTGAACGAATGAATACATTAACTAATTCGGAAAGTTTTACTTCAAAAAATAAAGAAGGGCATGCAATACCAACTGTACCACTTGAACTTTCAGAAGGATTTCAAAAGAAGCGTATTGACCATCGCCACCACGCTTTAGACGCATTAGTTATTGCGTGTATGACACGAGACCATGTTCAGTATTTGAATAACGAAAATGCAAAGGCACAAAAATTTCATTTACAAAAAGGACTTGCACAAAAGTTACGCAAGTATGAAAAAGTTCTAAAAACTTTATATGAAAAAGGTTCAAACAATGACTGGCGAATTAAGAAAGACATAAACGGGAATCAACTAAAAAAAGAAATTGAAGTCCCAAAAGAATATTATAAACCATGGAATAGCTTTACAATTGATGCAAAAAATGAATTGGAAAAGATTGTAGTTAGCTTTAAACAAAACCTGCGTGTAATTAACAAAACAACTAATCGTTACAAAAAATTTGAAAATGGAAAAAAGGTAGAAGTAAAACAAAAAGGCATGAATTGGGCAATACGTAAACCAATGCACAAAGAGTTTGTGTTTGGAAAAGTCAATTTGCCTTGGGTTCAAGTTCCAAAAGGTAAAAACAATGTTGCAATTAGAAGAAATTTAGATACTTCTTTTGATTTGAAAAAGATAAAAACTATTACTGATATTGGCATTCAAAATATTCTTAAAAATTATTTAGAGGCAAAAGACAATAATCCTATATTAGCATTTTCGCCCGAAGGAATAGAAGATTTGAACAAAAACATCACTACATACAACAATGGAAACCAACATCAACCGATTTTTAAAGTTAGAACTTTTGAAATTAGTAACAGATTTCCATTAGGTCAAAAGGGTAATAAAGTTACAAAATACGTTGAAGCTGCCAAAGGCACAAATTTGTTCTTTGTTATTTATGAATATGAAGAAGAAAATAAGAAAACGGGAAAAAAAGAAACAACACGTTTATTCGAAACCATTCCATTAAACGAAGTAATTGAACATCAAAAACAAGAGATTGCTGAAAACACACAAAAGAATACCAGAACTCTAATTCCATTGAAATCCGCAAAAGGGAAATTTCTTTTTTACTTGTCACCTAATGATTTAGTTTATGTACCAACAGCAGAAGAGTTATCAAATAATTGTGCTATAGATTTTACTAATTTAACAACTGAGCAAATAAAAAGAATCTACAAGTTTACCGACGGTAGCGGTGCAATGGCAAATTTTATTCCTGCAACTATTGCAGAGGTTATTTTTAACTTAAATAAAGAAAAACAAAAGAAAATTGGGGTTGACATACCAATTCAAAATGAAATAGGTATTGGTTCTCAAGGCTCAAAAAACGAACGAGCTATAACGGGCGAGCAAATAAAATCTGTTTGTATCAAACTTAAAGTAGATAGATTAGGAAATATTATTAAAAGTAATTAAATAATTTAGATTTAGTTATTTTTTTATATGAGCGTCTAATACTGACAAATCTACTTACAATGCATCTATTAAAAATAATACATTACTTAACAATAGTATTATATAGAAATAAAACAAATATTAGCTAAAACATCAAATATTTTTATAAATTAAACATTAATGCAAAAATTTGAGTTATTAGATTACGGTCAATTTTATCATATATATAATAGAGGTATTAACAGGGCAAAATTGTTTTACCAACCAAGAAATTACGATTATTTTTTGAAGTTGTATTTGAAATATATTACACCTATAGCAGAAACTTATGCTTATTGCCTGATGTCGAATCATTTTCATCTTTTGGTGAGGATAAAGGATGCTAATTCAGCTAATCCAGCTAATCCTGACAGGATTAGCGGCAATAGCCAACCAGATGGTAATAATAAAATTATTT
>CAZDEU010000159.1:0-5905 GCA_964504265.1 uncultured Bacteroidales bacterium | reverse complement strand
TCCAGCCTTTAGCAGGATTCAGTTTTTGCTCAGCTTTTTCGTTTTTAGCAGCCTCTTTTCTATCGTTAATAATCTTATCTCTTCCTGGCAAAAATTTATTAAAAATTGTATAAACAAGAATTGAAATAATCATAGCACCAGCAGCAATGCCAAAAGCGTAGTTATAACCGGTCGAAAAAACATCAATATAACTAGTAGCAAATTCGCGAAAATAATTAGCAGGCAACTGAGCAATTTGCTCTGCATCAGCAGCTTTGCCCTGAACTTGTAAAGCAAGCGTCTGGAATTTATTTAAAGCATCGGGGTCAGTTATATTACCGTTAATATAAGCATTGCACATTGAGGGTAAACTACCATCGTGTAAATAACCATTTAATTTAAGGTACCAATCTCTTATACCAGAAGCAACAAAAGGAGCAAAAAAAGCACCAAGGTTAATTCCCATATAAAAAATCATATATGCCGAATCGCGTACTTTATCATATTTGGGGTCGTCATACAATTGACCAACAACAGCTTGCAAATTACCTTTAAACAAACCATTGCCCAGTGCAATTGTAAACAATCCTATTAATGTTATAGTTAGTGTAACACCAGGTACTGCAACAATAATATAACCTGCAAACATAACAATTAAGCCTGTTAAAATAACCAATTTATACCTTTTGGTTGCATCGGCAATAATACCGCCAATAAGAGCTAGAGCATATATAGCAAAATAAAACCAGCTATACCAGTCGCCTGCAACTTGTTCCGAAAGCCCATACCGTGCTTGAAGAAAAAGTACAAGTATAGCCATCATTGTATAAAAGCCAAACCTTTCTCCCATATTTGAGAAAAAAGCTACAAATAATCCTTTGGGATGTCCTTTAAACATAATTTTGTGTAGTTTAGTTTATATAATGAAATTTGAAAAATTAAAATCTTAATCTTACCTGAGCTTTAAATTCAGATTTATGACTGCCTTGTATTTCAGTTAATCCGCTACCAATAACATCTTTATTTGTGTAATATGTTCTTGAATAACGTAACCAGAAATCAAGATTACGTGAAATGTGATATTTTAATACAATAAAAGCTCTGCTACCTTTATAATAATAGGATGGTACAGAATAAGCATATAATACATCTGACTCGTAAGCATACAAGGCAGCATTATAAGAATCGGTATTAAATATTGCGTATCTCATATTAAAGGAAACAGGGAATTTCTTTGGTTTATAGCTCGCATCCTGATATACTAAATAACCATGATTTGATTTTTCGTCTCCTTTAGTATATACTACATACTCGAAACGATTCTTGAGAGAAAGTGTAGGAGTAATTTGATAAGCAATATGATATCTGTAATTTTGTTTATTTCTTATTTGAAGATAATTTATCATATTGCTTTCGGCTGTATTATTCTCTTGTTTGTTTTCAATTTTTGCCCTTACATACATTGATAATTTGCGTGAAGGGATATAATGCAGTTCACTTAAATATTCAGTTCCTTTTGAAGGTCCTGTAGTGCTTGATTTCAACCATGGAAACCAAAAATTATCAACATAACTTCTCAAAATCCAGCGTCTGCTAAATTTTGTTTCTAAGCCGAAATAAATACCTTTTTCGTTATAAGTATTAGATCCTTCGGCAAAACCTGCAGTATAAAAATTCTGAAAATCTTTAGCATAATCGCGATGCAAAACAGAGAATGTAACACTGGGATCAAGGCTTACCATTAAACCGTTTAAGAAAGCCATACCGCCATTTTGGCTACGCGACATTTCTCCAAAAAAGTTAATATTTCTGTAAACATAATTATAATCTAAACCTAAAACAGTATTATCTTTCCCTGTAAATTCAAATTGTTTATATGTTTGAAAAGTTTTTTGAATATTAACATCATAAATATATCTAACGCCAGTAATTCCTACGTGAACCCTGTCGGTGCGATATGCTATACGTCCACCAAAAATATTTTCACCAAGAGATTTTCTTTTGTTCATTTCAGAAGGTGTAGCATGTATGCCTGTTTCATCGAAAGAACTAACAAAAACATCTTCATTCATCAGAGAATCTAACTCACTTTTTATATTAGCATCAATATTTTTTTTAGAATAAAAACCTGTTACTTCAAACATACCAACATCAACAGTAGCAGCAGCTCCTCTCATATATCGGTTTTCGTCTGATGAAGTACTTGCTTTTAAACCCATAGGAGATTTTTTAATAAAGACTGCGTCAGCCGATTTGCCAAACGACAAACCTGTCCATAAAGTTAGCCCTTGCCCAAACTGTGCTAGGTAATCGCCAATAGCAAGAGCTTTTACACCCCACATATCTTTAACAAAAAAGTGTGCTGAATAAAAATCATAACCATTTTTTTGAGTTCCTTGAAAAAACTCTTCGCCTGGGTCTTTTTCAGCGGTAAAACCTAAGCTAAGGTTGTTGTAGTATTTAATTCTAAACCTTGTATATAACCTTTCGGGCGAACCTAAATAGCGAGAATTGGGACTTGCCTGAAGTGCTGAATCGCTTATTGCTGAATATCCTTTCTGATCCTCAATTACTCTTTGAACTCGTAAAAATAAATCACTTTTTGAATTTTTTAAAATTTCGTTGAAAGTAAGTGTAGAACCTTTAACATCTTCCGAAACACTTATAAAAGGCAAAAGTCTGTCGATAACATCAGGAGTAAAACCATCTATAGTTTGTAATTCATAAACCGATGCAAGTTTGCCGTGTTCTCTTATATGCCCTAACAAATTATTGATTTGAATATCAGTCAAAAAAGGTATTTGCTTCAGTTCATCATAATTAGTTTTATTAAGATTAATAGGATGTTTTTGTAGATAATCAAGTTGTTCTAACAAATCAGTATAATCAAGTTGGTCTTCAGTTTCTTCTGCCAATCTTTCAATTCTAAGCTCTGTTTCTTTTTCGGTATCTTCATTAATATCTTCATCTTCAACTTGAGCATAAATATTAAAGCTGCTAAACGTGACGAAAGTAAAAAACAAAGCCGAAAAAATATATTTCAGTTTGTTTTTATTTTTTTGAGTAATTATATCTAAATACATAATTTTAATTAATTAAATTTCCAGAAAAAAGAAACTTGAGGAGAATAGCCAAGACTTGAATGCAGTGAAGAAGAAAAATCGAAATTAAAATTTTTCATTTCAAGCCCAAAGCCAAAAGTAATAAGTGAGGGGTCAGATGCAATACCAGCTCTTACATAAAAAGGTTCAGTAACATGATATTCAAGCCCTGCTTTAACAGATGCTTTTTGGCTTGTTTCCTGAAATACTTCGGCAGCAAGCAAAGCTTTATCAGAAAAATTGTAGGAAGCACCGAATCTAATGTTTGCAGGCACTCTCTCATTATTATAATCGGAAAGCTTAGCCTGAATAGGGTTATAAATATGTGCTCCAACAGTAAGCTGATCGGTAACTTTCGACATAAGCCCAACTTCAAAGGTTACAGCACCTTTGTTGCCATATTCTTCGCCTATGGCAGTCTGTATATAATCAAGCTGAACGCCTGCCGAGAATCTTTCGCTGAGTTTTTTAGCATAGGCTAAACCTGCTTTAGACTCATTATATAAAGAATAACCAAACGAATTGAAGCTTAGTCCAAAAGTACCTGATTTGGTTGGCATAACAAAACCACCACTTTTGAGACTCAATTCTTTAACTAAGTAACGGTTTTCAAAATAAATACCGGCTGTAGTATGCTCGTAATATCCAAGCCCTGCCTGATTGTTCTGAAGCGACCAAAAATCAATAAGAGAAACTGAGGCGTAGCCCATACCGGCTGAACGACCACCTATAGGGTCATTGCCATTGCCTGAATATGCAGCTATACTGCTACAGATAAAAGTTGCTAGTAAAAATATTCTAATCTTCATCACTGTTTTTTTTAATTTTATAATAAATTTTTATTTCAATATGCAAAGCTATTTAAAAAAATTAATTTATGGTGCTAATCTTTCAATTTTCCATTCTTTTTTTATTAACAAAAATCTGAACCTGTCGTGCAGCCTGTTAGCTCTACCTTGCCAAAACTCAAAATGCGAGGGTATTACTATATATCCTCCCCAATTATCTAATCTGTTAATTTCTTTATCAGTATAACTTGCCTTATACTTTTCCCATTTTTCAATAATATACTCACGATTAGGAATAACCTGACTTTGTTGAGAAATTACAGCACTGATTTTACTTTCATAAGGTCTCGAATTAAAATAAGCATCTGATTCTTCTTTACTTACTTTTTCTGCAATTCCTTCTATTCTGACTTGTCGTTCTAGCTCTTTCCAGAAAAATGTTAATGCTACATGAGGATTACTGCTTATATGTGTGGCTTTTCGGCTTTTATAATTTGTATAAAAAACAAACCCTTTTTCTGTGAGTTCTTTCAACAGAACCATTCTTGATGAAGGCATGCAATTTTTATCAACAGTCGATAATTGAACTGCATTAGCTTCTTTAACTCCTAATGTTATTGCCTCTTCTATCCATTTTTTAAAAAAATCGAATGGATTTTCTAAAATATCAGATTCGAGAATACCCAATTTAGTATATTCCTGTCTTAGTTTATTAAAATCAGGTGTGTTCATTAATTATGGATAAAATAATTTTATAATATTTATTAATATGCAAACTTAACTGATTTTTTTTTATTTATAAAATAAATTTTCAATAAAATTATTATAAATTGACAGCTAAATTACAATAAAAAATTGATTGTTGCAAGTAAAATATATAAAAAAATATGAATACACAATTTTCAAAAATTAAGACCAAGAGTATGATTATTAAAACTAAAAAATATTATTATTGTACTAATTAATTTTTTCTTATTATCCAAATGTCCTGCTGTGGTCTTGGCATATTACTACCTTTTATGTGTTCTAAAATGTCGTTACCTTTAAATAATGTTTTAACAAAAGTCTCAGGATGGAATGCTGCATAAGTCCGGTGCCCTTCTTTTACCTTATCTCTTACAACAATGTTTCCTGCGTCATAAATTTTTCTTTCGTTTTCAACTAATTTTTCTATGAAGGCATTACCGTGCATAGTAAGATAAATTATTCCACCTTCTTTTGTAATTCTAATTAATTCGTTAAACCATTCATAGTGCATTGTTTCGGAAAGATGTGTAAATATTGAGATACCATAAATTATATCAAAAAAATTGCTCGCGTAAGGCAGTTGAGCCGACAAATTATTGTGGTTAAAATTAACACCTTTAATATTATTTTTACACCATTCTATAGTTTTTTTATTATAATCTGTTGCATAAAAACTGCAATTTGTTTTTGATAATAATTCAGGGAAATGCCTGATAATACGTGCAGGACCACAACCCCAATCAAGAATATTAATATTTTCAAATTGCTTGTATTTACTTATTTTATTTATGATTTCTTTTGCTGAAATAATACTATCGTTGTAATATTTTTTATAATCAAGCTGAAAAGATTCATACATCATATAATCGGAAGGCAAAACAACTTTAGGATTTTCTTTTAGAAAAAGTTTATTTTTATTGTATTTTATAATTTTAAAAATGATAAATCTTAAAAAATCAAACGATTTATATAAACCAATAATTCTTAAAAAACGCCCTATCTGCTGTCTGTTCATAGATTATTTATATATGTTGAAATTATTTACTTAAAAATTTTAAAACTGGCAAATTTAAAAAGAAATGTAAAAGTAATCTATTACTATACAATTCATATAAAATATTTATTTAAGGATTAGAATAATGACGATTGATGATTTTTATAGACGAAAGTTATATTTTTAACGTTAAAAATCCAACTTTTAACTTTACAAACTTTATATACTTTACAAACTTTACAAACTTTACAAACTTTACAAACTATAACCACTTCAAATTAATTTATAAACTCCAT
>CAZDEU010000158.1:0-5940 GCA_964504265.1 uncultured Bacteroidales bacterium | reverse complement strand
TTTTAAAATCAAAAATATGAAGAAAATTAATATTATTTTGACAATGCTGTTGCTTACCTCTTTTGCAACAGCTTCTTTTTTTATAAATAATCACCCTAAGAGTAATAATATTTTAAAAGAGCAGTTAAATTACGAAAAAGAATGGAAAAAGGTTGATTCGCTTATTGCTAAAGGATTGCCTAAGTCGGCTCTCGAAATTGTTGATAAAATATATTTACAGGCTAAGCTACATAAAGATGCTGCTCAACACGTTAAAACTGTTATTTATCGAACAAAACTAAAAGCTGATTTTGAAGAGGATTTTCTTGTAAAATCTATTTACGAAATTAACACTGAAATTAATACTTCATATTTTCCAGTAACATCTGTTTTACATTCAGTTTTATCCGAAATGTATATGAAATATTATCAAAATAATATTTATAATATACTCGACCGTACCGAAACTGTTGATTTTAAACAAGATGACATAAAAACCTGGGATATAAAAAAAATTATTGAAAAGGTGATTTTTCATTATATGAAATCGGTTGAAAACTCAAAAGAACTACAGAATGTTAAAACTGATTTATTTGATCCTATTATTATTAAAGACAGCACCACACGTAAGTTCAGACCTACTTTATATGATTTTTTAGCTCACAGAGCTATTGATTTTTTTATGAGCGGTAAAGCCGAAATTATTAAACCTGCTTACGCTTTTGAAATTAATAATAATGATTACTTTGCTTCGCCCGATGTTTTTACAAAGTTAAATATCAATACATTAGATACTTTTTCTTTCAGATATTATGCTTTAAACTTATTAAAAGATGTAGAAAAATTCCATATTAACGATAATGACCCAGGTGCATTAATTGATGCTACGCTTAAACGCCTTAATTTTGTCAGAAAAAATAGTATTACTGATGAAAAAGACAGTTTATATCTTAAAACTTTAATTGAATTAAACGAAAAGTATAATTACAGCGAACATTCTGCTCTTATTTCCTATACTGTAGCCAACGAATATCTACGACTTGGCAGACTGTACAACCCATTACAATCGGATGAGCATAAAAATGACATTAAAACAGCTTATAAAATGTGCAAAAATGCTGTTGATAAATTTCCCGATTCAGACGGTGCAGCTAACTGCCGTGTTCTTATCGAAAATATGGAACAAAAATCAATATCTGTTCTAAACGAATATGTTGAAGTGCCTGATAAAGTATTCAGAGCATTAATATCATATAAAAATATTGAAGATGTTTATTTCAGAATTATTAAAATAGATCCTGATAAAAACTTAAAACTGACTGAGAAATATTATGATAAAGAACTCATAAAACAATACATAAAAATGTCGCCTGTAAAGGAGTGGAGCATAAAGCTGCCCGAAGATGACGATATGCAAAATCATTCAGTAGAAATTGCAATGCCTGAACTGCCTTTTGGTTTTTATGTGATTCTTGCAGGCTCAACTGAAGATTTTTCTGTGGATAATTTTCCTGTAGCTTATGGTAATATATGGATATCGAATATAAGCTATATTTCACGGGCTAATGAAGATTATTCGTACGACATTTATGTGCTTGACAGAACTTCAGGCAAGGCTATTGAAGGTGCTACGGTTGAAACTTATTATCGCGAATATAATTATTCATCACGTTCGTACGATACAAAAAAATGGAAGACTTTTACAAGCGATAATAACGGTTATGTTTTTATTCCTTCTTTGTCCAATTCAAAATATTCGCAATATTTTTATGCTGATTTCAAAAAAGACAAAGATTATTTAGCTACTAAAAATTATTTTTACCAATATCGTTACGATGAAAAAGTAAAAAAATATAATAAAACATATTTTTTTACCGATAGAGCTATTTACCGTCCAGGACAAACAATTTATTTTAAAGCAATATTACTTGAAAAAGAGGGTGAAAATTACAAAATAAGACCTAATGCAAAAACACGTGTAGCTTTTTATGATGCCAATTATCAGGAAGTTACTTCGCTTGAGCTTATTTCAAACGAATATGGTTCAGTTTCGGGTACTTTTACTGCACCACAGGGAGGGCTTAACGGTCAAATGTATATTACTGATACTTATGGTTATAAATATTTTAATGTAGAAGAATATAAACGCCCTAAATTTGAAGTTAGCTTTAACCCAATTAAAGGCAGTTATAAACTTGACGAAGAGGTTACGGTTAAAGGTAAAGCTCTGGCTTATGCAGGTAGTAATATAGACGGCGCCACAGTTAAATACAGAGTTGTTAGAACAGCGCGCTTTCCATACTGGGGTTGGTGGTGGAGAATGCCTCAACCATCTTCCCCTTCAATGGAAATTATAAGCGGTAGCACAATTACCGACGAAAATGGTGAATTTGAAGTTAAATTTAAAGCTATTCCCGATAAAAACGTTACCAGAAAATATATGCCCGTTTTTAATTATTCTGTAACTGCCGATGTAACTGATATTAATGGCGAAACACATTCATCAAATTCTAATATTTCGGTTGGTTATAAAGCTCTTATACTTAATATACAAATGCCCGAAAATATTGAAAAATCTGAAAAAAATATTTTTCAAATAAATGCTTTAAACTTAAACGGAGAAAAAGAACCTACTGCGGGTATTATTAATATTTATAAACTAAAACAACCAAACAAAGTCTTCAGACAAAGATTTTGGACAAGACCTGATAAATATTTATTGTCAAGAAATGAATATTACCGATTGTTTCCTTTCGATTTGTATGATAATGAAGACGATAAATCGAAATGGGAAAAAGCAGAAAAAATGCTTACTTTAAGTTTTGATACTAAAAAAGACAGCGTTTTTGATGCAACAAGGTTTAAAAATTGGAAAGAAGGACAATATATTCTCGAAATTACTGCCAAAGATGCCTTTGGCGAAACTGTTGAAAATAAAAATTATTTTACACTTTATTCTAAAAAATCTAATACGATTCCTGAAATAACTACTTGTTGGTTTAATACTGTAAATACCAAAGGAGAACCAGGCGACAAAGCTTCATTTATTGTTGGTACAAAAGAAAATGATGTTAGCGTCCTTTATGAAATTGAAAGCAAAAATAAAGTTATTTATAAAGAATGTTTTAAGCTGAACGATGAACAAAAACACATAGAAGTACCTATTACTGAGGAGCATAGAGGTAATTTCGCAATTCATGTTACTTTTGTGAAAAATGGCAGAAGCTATTATAATTCTGCTGTTGTTGCTGTTCCCTACACTGATAAAGAGCTTGATATTCAATTTGAAACATTCAGAAATAAATTATTGCCAGGACAAGCAGAAGAATGGAAAATTCGCATTAAAGGTAAAAATGGTGAAAAGGTCGCCGCCGAAATGATTGCCGCAATGTATGATGCTTCGCTTGACGCTTTTGCTTCTAACCACTGGGACTTTAATATTATGAATTATTATTATAACAGACTTTCGTGGCAAACAAACGAAACTTTCACTTCGCAGGCATCAAGTTCCGTTTATAATTATAAAAATAAATATGTTGGTATTTATTATAAATACGATTTTCTTAACTGGTTTGGTTTGTATTATTTTAATCAATATAGGTATTCTTATTATGATGGAGATTATGAATATGATTTGCTTGATGCTACTACTATGCAAAGTGGCGGAGTTATTAGCAGGGCAAGTTCTGGTAAAGCTATGAATGCGGTTACTGCCACTAGCGAAATGGCTGAAGCTGAGTTTGCTGCCGAAGAAATGAGCATTGATGAAGATGCGTCAGGATATGTTGATAAAAAAAATGCTGAGATTCCTTTGGGATTAACACAAAATGAACAAAGTAAAGATTTTTCAGGTATTCAAATAAGAAGTAATTTCAACGAAACAGCTTTCTTTTTGCCACAGTTAGAAACTAACGAAAAGGGCGATATTATTATTAAATTTACTGTACCCGAAGCTCTTACGAAATGGAAAATGATGGGATTTGCTCATACCAAAGACTTAAAATATGGTATGATACAAAAAGAATTAATTACTCAGAAAGATTTGATGGTAATTCCTAATCCACCGAGATTTTTCAGGGAATTTGATAAAATCACTTTCAGTGCTAAAATTTCAAATGTTTCGGACAAAGACCTTGAAGGCGAAGCCCGTCTTGAGTTTTTTGACGCTATGACTATGAAACCAATTGATACTGAAGTTCAAAATATTAATACTAATAAATCATTTTCTGTTATCAAGGGGCAAAGTACTTCGCTTAATTGGGATATATTTATACCTGACGGAATTGGTGCAATTACCTATCGCATTGTTGCTAAAGCTGAAAATTTTAGCGATGGCGAAGAAATGGCAATACCGGTGTTAACAAACAGAATGTTAGTTACTGAATCATTGCCATTGCCGATAAATGGCAAACAAAGTAAAAATTTCACATTTGTCAAACTAATTAATTCAGAAAAGTCATCAACATTAAAAAATCACAAATTAACACTTGAATTTACTTCTAATCCTGCCTGGTATGCAGTTCAGGCGTTACCTTATTTAATGGAGTATCCTTACGAATGTTCCGAACAGGTGTTTAGCAGATATTATGCAAACAGCATAGCGTCTTATATTGCTAATTCGAGTCCGAAAATAAAAGCTGTATTTGATTCGTGGAAAAATTTCACACCAGATGCGTTATTATCAAATCTCGAAAAAAATCAGGAATTAAAAGCACTTATGTTAGAGGAAACACCTTGGGTGCTTAATGCAAAAAGTGAGTCAGAACGCAAAAAACGAGTAGCATTATTGTTCGATTTGACCCGTATGGCTAATGAACTTGACAGAGCCGAGCGACTGCTTATTAAAAAACAATCATCAAACGGTGGCTGGCCTTGGTTTGAGGGAATGCCCGAAAGTCGTTATATTACTCAACATATTATTACAGGCTTTGGCCATCTTTTGCATCTTGGAATAAAAGATATTAAAGAAAATAGAAAAGTATGGAGTATGATTGAAAAAGGAGTTAAATATCTTGATGCACGCATAAAGGAAGATTATGATTATATTAAAAAGCATTATCCAAAAAACATAGACGAAAATCATTTATCTTATGATAATATTCAGTATTTGTATACCAGAAGTTATTTTTTAAATGACATTAAAATAAACAGAGTTAATCAAGATGCTTACGATTATTTTAAAAAACAGTCGCAAAATTATTGGGTTGACAATAATATTTATATGCAGGGAATGATAAGTCTTGCATTACATAGAAATAGTGACACAAAGACAGCCGGCGACATTATACGTTCGCTTAAAGAAAAAGCCTTACATTCGGAAGAAATGGGAATGTATTGGAGGGACTTTGCAGCCGGTTATTATTGGTATCAGGCACCTATAGAAACACAAGCATTATTGATTGAAGCATTTGACGAAATAGCAAACGATAAAATTGCAGTTGACGAAATGAAAATATGGTTGCTGAAACAAAAGCAAACACAAGATTGGAAAACTACAAAAGCAACAACAGAAGCCTGCTATGCTTTATTGTTAAGAGGCACTGATGTTTTGGCAAGCAATGAGTTGGTGCAGGCGAGCCTTGGCAATCAGATAATTGACCCTACAAAACTTGAAGGGGTAAAAGCAGAAGCAGGTACGGGATATTATAAAACCTCATGGTCGGGCAGCGACATAAAGCCCGAAATGGGCAATGTAAAAGTAACAAAAAACGATGAAGGCGTAGCGTGGGGAGCTTTATACTGGCAGTATTTTGAGCAGTTAGATAAAATAACACCAGCGGAAACTCCATTAAAATTAAATAAAAAACTTTTCAGAAAATTTAATACAGAAACAGGGCCTAAAATTGAACCAGTTAACGAAAAAACTATTCTTAAAATAGGAGATAAAATTACAGTACGTATTGAATTAAGAGTTGACAGAGATATGGAATATGTTCACATGAAAGATATGAGAGCATCGGG
>CAZDEU010000157.1:0-5963 GCA_964504265.1 uncultured Bacteroidales bacterium | reverse complement strand
AAATCACGATGTGTAAGTTTAAACCATGCTCTTGCAAACACATCTGCGAAATATTTTGGGTCATTATAAAAACGCTCAGCTATCTTTCTGTATTCAGGATCCATTTTCAATGCCATATCCGCATCGGTCATCATCGGGTTTCTGCGAACACCCGGAACATGGGCATCAAAAGGTTTATCTTCTTCTTTGATGTTGATTGGTTCCCACTGATTGGCACCTGCCGGACTTTTTTTGATTTTCCAGTCGTAGGTAAAAAGCAAATAAAAAAACGAATTATTCCATTTATTAGGAGTAGTTGTCCATGCACCTTCCAAACCACTGGTTACAGTATGTTCGGCATTGCCTTTCCCTTTTGGATTTTTCCAACCTAAACCTTGTTCTTCGATTGGTGCACCTTCCGGATTAGAACCAAGAACAGATGCATCGCCATTACCGTGTGTTTTACCAACAGTATGTCCACCGGCTGTTAGTGCAACCGTTTCTTCATCGTTCATAGCCATACGCTTGAAAGTTACCCTCATAGCCTGCGATGTTTTTAATGGGTCTGGTTTACCGTCGACGCCTTCGGGATTAACGTAGATTAATCCCAATTGTAATTTTATTTTGTGCACTTATAATGTTTTCAAACACACAAAATTTTTAACCAATTTATTATTAATTTAAATTATGTTTTTTTATTTGATAAATTTGTACTTGCTTAACAATAATATTTATATTTTTTTATTATAATTAAAAAAAATTAAAATGAATATATTTCCCAAAATTGATATTAGTAATGTATTATCGTTTATTTCTAAAGAAGAGATTGATGCTTTACAACACCATATTGAACATCATCATAAATCATTATTAGAAAAAACAGGAAGAGGAAATGACTTTTTAGGCTGGGTAAGTTTGCCGTCCGATTTATCTTCTTCTCTGATAAACGACATTATTCAAACGACTAATGATATGAAAAAAAAATCACAAATTGTGGTTGTAATTGGTATTGGTGGTTCTTATTTGGGGGCAAAAGCTGTTATTGATGCTTTATCTGATTTTTCACCTTTTATTAATGAAAACAACCAACAGCCTAAAGTGATTTTTGCCGGGCATAATTTATGCTCCGATTATCATACCGCCTTGCTAAAATTACTTGACAAATATGAATATTCGGTTATAGTAATTTCAAAATCTGGTACAACTACCGAACCTGCTGTTGCTTTTAGAATTATTAGAAATCATCTTATTAATAAATACGGAAAGGAAGAATCAAAAAACAGAATAATTGCTATAACCGACAGAGAAAAAGGTGCTTTAAAAAGTATGGCAACAAAAGAAGCTTACCAATCTTTTGTTATACCAGACAATGTTGGAGGGCGTTTTTCTGTTTTAACTCCTGTTGGCTTGTTACCTGTTGCTATTGCTGGCATTGACATTAAAAGTCTTATTCAGGGAGCTAAAGATATGCAAATTGAACTATCTAAATCAACCGATATTGACTCGAATATTGCTGCTATGTACGCTGCTTGTCGTTATTCACTTTATCGTAAAGGAATGCCCATTGAAGTACTCGCTACTTATAAACCTTCCCTTGTAGGTTTTACCGAATGGTGGAAACAATTATTTGGCGAAAGTGAAGGTAAACAACATAGAGGTATATTCCCTGCAGGCGTTAATTTTACTACCGATTTACATTCACTTGGGCAATATATGCAAGACGGGATGAGAGTAGTTTTTGAAACTGTTATTTCTGTTGAAAATGACAAAAATAACCTGATTATTCCAACCGAAGAAAACGATGCCGACGGTCTATCTTTTACTGCAGGGCAAAAAATGCAAAAAATTAATAAAATGGCTTTGCTGGGTACTATGCTTGCCCACGCCGACGGCGGTGTCCCCAATATTATAATTTCTATACCTAATCTTAATGAATATTTTCTTGGACAGCTCTTGTATATGTTTGAATTTGCTTGTGGTTTAAGCGGTTATCTTATGGACGTTAACCCCTTTGACCAACCAGGTGTTGAACAATACAAAAAAAATATGTTTGCTTTACTTGGCAAACCAGGTTTTGCAAACGAAGAAGCTATGCTGAAAAAACGTCTCACTATTCTTGATTTTGAATAATTTTTATAAACTTTAATTTTTTTATATGACTGAAAAACTAAAATTACCGCTAATGCAGAACGCTAACCTTAAAGATAAGGTTGTTCTGATTCGTTTTGACCATAATGTTGTGAAAAAAGGTAAAATTCAGGATGCTTTCAGAATTGAATCAACTTTTGCTACATTGTTTAATGTTATTGCTAAAGGAGGTAAACCAATTTTGATGACACATGTTGGCAGACCTAAGGATAAAAAAACTGGAGAAATTTTAATTGACGAAAAAACTTCGGTGCAACCAATTATAAACTATTTTAAAAATAAACTACATTTAAATTTTGTTTGCCCAAATCTGAAAGCTGACGGCAATTCAGGGATTAAAAATTTTGATTCTGAAATGGATAATCTAAAAAAAGATTTGATTAATGGGGAAATTGATGGTATTTATCTGCCAAATACAAGATGGTTTGCAGGTGAAGAAGCAAAAGACGATACTGCTGTTGATTTTGCTAAGAAACTTTCTGCTTACGCTGATGTGTTTATTAATGATGCCTTTGGTTCTTGGCAGGCTCACGCATCTACTGCCTTAATCCCCGATTTTTTGCCCTCTTATACGGGTTTACTTATGCAAAAAGAACTTATTAATCTTGATGCTATTTATCAGCCCAATCGCCCTTTTGTTGCCATTGTTGCAGGTTCTAAATTTGATACTAAAATTGAAACTTTATACACTTTGTTCGATAAAGCTGATTATTTAGTGCTTGGTGGAGTAATTTATAACGCTTTTATTGCCGCTAAATATGGTTTCTCTATAAAAGGCATTGACGATGATGATTTAAAATATGCAAAAGAATTTGTAGCTTATACCGAAAAATTCCCTGAAAAATTACTCGAGCTGCCTTTTATTGTTGAATCTGATAGTTTAGAAGGTAAATTTGAAGGTCAGTACCGTGTTCATAATATTCATGATATTAAAAAAGGGACTCAACTTAATTATGTGCTTGATATTGCCCCCGATTCTTTTAAAGATAATAAGGTAATAAAGACTTTTTCAGATGCTAAATTGTTTTTTGTTAATGCTGTTATGGGGCTAACACCATTTTTTTATGAAGGTACTGTGGCAATGAATACTCTTATTGATATGAACAAAACTGCACTTAAACTTTTTGGTGGCGGAGATACTTTGCAGGACTTCAAAACTTTTTTGCCTGGTATTTATATGAATGCTCTTGACAATACTTCATATTATATGTTTACAGGCGGTGGTGCAGTCCTTAAAGCTATTCAGGAAGGTGATTATCTTGGTCTTAAACCTGTTGCTGCAATTGCACAGCAATATTAATTTTTTTAATTTTGTACTTGTCTTTTGACTTAAGAAAAAAAATATTTATTTATAAGCTCATTATCAGTATGTTGTGATTTTTTAAGCAAAAAAAATACTAAGTATTTTGTTTTATAATATTAAATTATTTTACTTTGCACTCAGTTTAACCAAAAATTAAAAAAAATGTCAGACATTTCAACAAGAGTAAAAGCAATTATCGTCGATAAACTTGGCGTTGATGAAAAAGAAGTTACACCTGAAGCTAGTTTTACTAACGATTTAGGTGCAGATTCATTAGACACCGTTGAATTAATTATGGAATTCGAAAAAGAATTCAATATTGCAATTCCTGACGATCAATCTGAAAAAATTGGTACAGTTGGCGAAGCAATTGCTTATATTGAAAATAATTCTAAGTAATTTTAATTTTAGAATTTAATGGAATTAAAAAGAGTAGTTGTAACCGGTATCGGTGCAATAACTCCTTTAGGCAATTCGGTCGAGGAAACCTGGACCGGATTGCTAAATGGAGTATCAAGCACTGATTTAATTTCTAAATTCGATGCCTCTAAATTTAAAGCTAAAATTGCTTGCGAAGTTAAAGGATTTGATGTAGAAAAATACCTAGAACGTAAAGAAGCTCGCAAACTTGATCTTTACGCTCAGTATGCTGTTGGAGCTTCTCAACAAGCTATTGAAGATTCAGCCCTTAATCTTGATGAAATTAACAAAGATAGAGCTGGCGTTATATGGGGCTCAGGTATTGGTGGGCTGATGACCTTTTTTGATGAAGTTACTGCTTTTGCAAAAGGAGACGGCACCCCAAGATTTAATCCTTTCTTTATCCCTAAAATGATTGCTGATATAGCAGCAGGTCATATCTCTATAAGATTTGGATTCAGAGGACCTAACTTTACTACTACCTCGGCTTGCGCTTCTTCTGCTAATGCTGTGGTCGATGCTTTTAATTACATTAGACTAGGGAAAGCTGATATTTTTGTTACTGGTGGCTCCGAAGCTGCTATCAATCCTGCAGGTATTGGCGGGTTTAATTCTATGCACGCTATTTCGACTCGCAACGATGATCCTAAAACTGCTTCACGTCCCTTCGATAAAGACAGAGACGGTTTTGTGCTTGGCGAAGGCGGTGGCGCTTTAATTTTTGAAGAATTAGAACATGCTCTTAAAAGAGGTGCTAAAATTTATGCTGAAGTAGCTGGCGGAGGCTTATCTGCTGATGCTTATCATATCACTTCACCGCACCCCGAAGGCAATGGAGCCGCTCATGTTATGGCTCTTGCACTCGACGACGCAGGATTAAAACCCGAAGATATTGACCATATTAATACTCATGGTACTTCTACACCTCTTGGAGATATTGCTGAAGCTAAAGCTATTATTAAAGTATTCGGACAGCATGCTCCAAAAATTAATATTAATTCAACAAAATCAATGACTGGACACCTTCTCGGTGCTACGGGGGCTATTGAATCTATTGCTACTGTGCTCACTATTTATCACGATATTATACCTCCAACTATTAATATTTTTAATCTAGACCCCGCAATTGACCCAAATCTTAATTTTACTAAAGATAAGGCTGTTAAAAGAACTATTAATGCCGCTCTGAGTAATACTTTTGGCTTTGGTGGGCATAATGCTTCTATTATTTTTAAAAAATATTGTAAATAAATATAGTATTTCTTGTTGTTACATTTTTACAAAGTATTAAAAATAAAATTCTCATCACGAAAAGATTTATATAAGGCTGTTTTTAATCTTTTCGGATTTTACCCTGATAATATTTCACTTTATCAATTGGCTTTTCGTCATAAGTCTCAATCGCAGGATATTCATAAGGGTATCAGAATTTGCAACGAAAGATTGGAATATTTAGGTGATGCTATTTTGGGTGCTGTTGTTGCTGATTATCTGTTTAAAAGATTTCCTTTTAAAGAAGAAGGTTTCTTGACAGAAATGCGTTCTAAAATTGTTTGTCGTAACAATCTCAATAAACTATCCGAAAATATTGGACTTCATAAATATATTGTAGCAAACGAAGAAAGCAGTAGTAAGTCTAAATCATTGAAAGGCGATACATTTGAAGCGTTTATTGGTGCTTTATACCTTGACAAAGGCTATAAATTTACTCACCGTATTATTGTTAATAAGATAATTAACGATTTTATTGATATTGAAGAATTAATGATAACAAACAACAATTACAAATCAAAACTTATTGAATATGCTCAAAAAGAGAAAAAAATTGTTGAGTTTGTTGTTGTTGATACTATAGGTAATAGCTTTAATAAACAATATATTGTTAACGTTATCCTTGATGGTAAAATTATTGGTAAAGGACAGGATTTTTCAATAAAAGGGGCTGAACAAAATGCCGCTATGGATACTCTTTCTCTTATTAAAATTATTTAGTTTTTTATCATTTATTTATTTATATTAAAGTGAGCAAATTTAAACTTGAAGATGATTTTTTTGATGAAGTTCTTTTTATCGGAATTTCAACAAGTCTAAAAGATTATCAGTTATCCTTTTT
>CAZDEU010000156.1:1704-6034 GCA_964504265.1 uncultured Bacteroidales bacterium | reverse complement strand
CCAGGGCTCGAACCTGGACTCTTCTGAACCAAAATCAGACGTGTTGCCAGTTACACCATCGGACATTTATCTTGTGCAAAGGTAGAAAAAAATATTTTATAATTGCAATATCAATATCAATTTTTATAAAAAAACTTTTCTGTTGCATTTTTTAAAATGCTAAGTGCAATTATATTGCAGTGTACAATATTTTTTTATCAACAATTGGTATTTATATACTAATGCTTTATATTTTTGTAATCAGAAAATATTATGATAAGCAAAACTACCATACAAAATATTATTGACGCTGTTCGTATTGAGGAGGTTATTGGCGATTATGTTAACCTTAGGAAAAGAGGTGCCAATATGATAGGATTATGTCCTTTTCATAACGAAAAAACTCCATCTTTTTCTGTTTCCCCTTCCAAAGGCATTTACAAATGCTTTGGTTGTGGTAAAGCAGGGAATGCTGTTAATTTTATTATGGATCACGAGCATTATTCGTATCCTGAAGCTCTTAAATATCTTGCCAAACGTTATAATATTGAAATTGAGGAAGACGAGTATAATCCTGAGGAGCAGCAAGCTGCCAGTGAACGCGAAAGTATGTTTCTCGTTAATTCTTATGCTGCTGAATTTTTTACAAAAAAACTTTTAAATTCGGAGCAGGGAAAAGCAATTGGGCTTACTTATTTGAGAGACAAAAGAGGTTTTTCTGAAGATATTATCAAAAAATTTGAGTTAGGTTATACTATCAACGAATGGGATTCTTTTTATAAGGCTGCTACTGATGCAGGCTACAATAAAGAATTTCTCGTAAAAACAGGACTTGTTGTAGAAAAAGAAGATAAAAAATACGACCTCTTCAGAGATAGGATAATGTTTCCTATACATAATATTGCGGGCAGAATTGTGGGTTTTGGCGGCAGAATGTTAGGCAGTGACAAAACAAAACCAAAGTATGTAAATTCGCCCGAATCATTAATTTATAACAAAAGTGAAATACTTTACGGTATTTATTTTGCTAAAAGTGCTATCTCAAGTTCCGACAATTGTTACCTCGTTGAAGGTTATACCGATGTAATTTCTTTGGTGCAGGCAGGTATTAAAAATGTAGTTGCTTCTTCGGGAACCTCACTTACTGTAGGACAAATAAAATTAATTAGACGTTATACTACTAATATTACTATACTCTACGATGGTGATACTGCTGGAATTAAAGCATCTTTTAGGGGTATAGATATGATAGTATCAGAAGGTATGAACGTGAAAATAGTTCTTTTTCCCGAAGGTGAAGACCCTGATTCTTTTGCTCAAAGTCGTCGCCCTGCCGAAGTTCAGGAATATATTACAAAAAACGCATCTGATTTTATTACTTTTAAAACTAATTTGCTTTTAAAAGAAGTAGCTAACGACCCTGTTAAAAAAGCTGCTCTTGTTAAGGAAATTATTCACACTATTTCACTTATTCCCGATCCTATTACCCGAAGTTTTTATTTGCGTGAGTGTAGCAGCTTAATGGATATTGCAGAGCAAACTCTTATGAACGAGCTTAATAAACAGCTTCGCAATAAAAACAAGCAGTTTGACGCTAAAAAATTTATAAATGCTAATAATGATGTAGTTGTTCCTGAACCACAGCCTATTGCAGATTTATTCGACAGTTATGAACAGGAAAAAGAAGTAATCAGACTTTTACTTAATTATGGTAATGAAGAACTAAAATTTGTAATTACAGTAAAAGAAGAGGATGATGTAAAAGAGCATATCGAAGAGATAAGCATCTCGGTAGCCGAATTCATCGTTAGTGAAATTGAAAGAGATGCAATTTCATTTTCTGATAATACATTTAAAGAAATTTACAATGAATATGTTCAAAAAATTAAAAATAATGAACACCCCAACAGTGCGTACTTCCTTTCTCATCCAAATTTTCATATTTCAAATACTGCAAGTAGTTTTTTGTTTTCAAATTATGATTTAGCAAACTGGATGGGCAAACCCAAAATTTTTGTCCCTGCTAAAGACCAAGACTTAAAAAAAGTAGTTGAAACTGCAATTTTATCATTTAAATCAAAACGAGTTGAACAACAGATTTACGAAAATAAAAGCAAAATTATAAAAGCTCAAGCCGAAGATGATTTCGATCTGTTGATGGAACTCCTTAAAAGCAAAAAAGTACTGGATGATATTAAAAAAATTATAAATGCTGATAAGCTTGGCAGAGTAATTATAAGATAAAAAATTACAGTTTTTGATTTTTTTTCAATAGTTTTATTATAATATCTTTATCTTTAATTCTTTCTTTTAACAATTCAATTTCTCTTTCCATTTCCTGTATTTTTAACTTCAATTCATTAAGAAACCTCTTGTCAGTATATTGATTATCAGAAGATTCCTGAGCAATAGCAATATTGTCATTGATGGGTGTTCGCAATATATTAAAAAAATCAAAATTTAAGATTGTTCCAATTTGTAAAAGCAATTCAGTGTCAATTGATTCGCGTTTATAAATATCATAAACATTTCTGATATGAGTATTTATTCTGCGTGCAAATTCAGCATTACTTAATCCACGCTCTTTTACCTTTTTATGTATTATTGCTCCAATGTTTTCCATATCAACAGCAAAGATATATGTGAACAAATAATTTCAATCATAATATTAAGATAAATATTTACACATTTCAATGTGATATATTTGCATTGTATGTATTTTTTTTACTTATAAAATCAATATAAGAGTAATATCTAAAATATTTATATTTTTTTATATTTATTGTAAATATTATTTTTTAAAATAAATATATTTAAGCAGATTTAATGTAAAAATATTACATATATGATTAATAAATATATATAAAAATAATATGTTTTTGTTTTCAATACATATTGTAAAAAATATTGCTTTAAGATTTTTTAAAAAATTTCAGTTCAGTCAAATACTAATCAAAAACACCATTTAACTAATCAATTTAACGTAAATGCTAATTATTAGTTGACAAGCCTTGTGATACGTTATAATTTGGAGCTATAAACGAGAATAATGTTAGTAAAAAATTTCTTCAGGCAAAATCCTCTGCTCCGAATAATTATTCCTTTTGCAATAGGCATATATTGTGTTTCGTCAAATTCTAAATATTTTAATACATATTATTCAAGTATTCTAATAATAATTTTTTTAACATATGTTATTTCAGTTATATATTTAACAAAATTTTATAAATACAAACACAAATGGATTAATGGATTTTTAGTAGTTGTTTTTTTTTATACAACAGCTTATCTTTTAACCTCACTTACTTTTGAAAATCAATGTTACAATCATTTTTCGTACAATAAAAGCGAGAATGAAATTTTGATAGTTGAAATTAAAAACACTAAAAAATCAGGAAACTCAATAATAAAGGCAGAAGCTGATGTTTTGTTTAAAAATATAAATAAAGAATGGCAAAAAATTAGAGGCAGGATATTATTAAATTTTAAAATAAGGGATACAGCTTGTAGTAATCAAATAATTTATGGAAGCAGATTTATTATATGCTGTAATTATAATGAAATAAAAGCTGCAGCTAATCCTGGTGATTTTAATTATAAAAATTATTTAGCTCAAAAAAGAATTTTTCATCAAGCAAGATTAAATGCCGATAATTATTTGTTTATTGGCGAAAATTCAGGTTCATTACGAAGACTAACTCAAAAAATTAGAGATAATTTATTGAATATTTTTGCATCTTTCGATATAAAAGGGCAGGAATACGCAGTATCGTCGGCTTTAGTTTTTGGTTATAGCGATGAAATTGATAATGATACTCGAAGGCAATATTCTTCGGCTGGTGCTATGCACATATTATGTGTGTCGGGTATGCACGTTGGTGTTGTATATCTTGTTATTAATTTCATTATTTCGTTGATAATACCCTTAAAAAAGAAGACTAAAACAAAAGCTGTACTTCAAATTTTGAGTATATGGTTTTATGCATTACTAACAGGACTTGCTCCTTCTGTTTTTAGAGCAACGGCTATGTTAAGTTTTGTAATTATTGGGACATCGCTATCGCGTAAAACAAGTATTTATAATACTTTATGCGCTTCGGCTCTGCTAATACTAATTTCAGATCCTCAGCTTATAAAAAATATTGGATTTCAACTCTCGTATATAGCTGTATTGGGAATTGTGATCTTATATGAACCTATCCGAAAATTATGGGTTCCAAAATATAAGCTATTTCAAAAAATATGGGAGCTGATAGCAGTATCATTTGCAGCTCAAATAGCAACGGGACCACTTGCTATGCTTTATTTTAATCAATTTCCAAATTATTTTATTTTAACAAATTTAATAGCA
>CAZDEU010000156.1:0-1604 GCA_964504265.1 uncultured Bacteroidales bacterium | reverse complement strand
ATATTTATGGAGTTCGCTTGTTCTAATTTTATGTTTGTCGGTATTTTCTTTTGCTAAAGATATTAACACATCTAACAAAAAACTATTTATTATTTTCAATAATTACAAGGGTAGCTCAATGGGCTTTTATGTTGGTAAAAAGAGTCTGATACTTGCCGACACAAATATCATAAACAAAAATAAAAACAGCTCTATGCAAGCTGCTTGGGAAAAGGTTTATGAAGGCATTAATAAAACAATTGTAATTCCATGGCAAAACGAATATATTAATTTTTATAATAAGAATTTTATAAAAGAAGATAATTTTATAAAATATTACGATAAAAATATATTTATTATCGATAAATATTTTTATTTAAAAAATAACAATCATTTAAAATTTGATGTTGATTGTATTTTTATTAAAAAAAGTCAGAAAATGAATAAAGCAAAGGATATTCTTAATTTAATAAAACCACAAATAGTAATTGTTGATGCTAATGTTCCTTACTGGACAGCAAACGACTGGAAAAAACAATGTGTTGATAATAATATAAATTTTCATTATATAAAAGATGACGGTGCTTTTGTTGGGGAAATGAATAATTTTTAACCATATAATGTTGAATGTAAAACTTTTAGTTGTATATTTGTCAATTGTTTTTCTATTTTATAATGCAAAACAAATAAAAATAATATTTTTATTTTTAAACATCATATTAAAACCATAAAATATGGCTGGATTTAATCATAAGAAGGCTGTTCAATCATTAAATTTTTTTGCTTTAAAAGAAGGTGGTACAATAAATAATATGAAAGCCATTAAATTAATTTGGTTGTCAGATCGTACACATTTAAGAAAATATGGACGTCCGATAATTATGGATCAATATTTTGCCTTACCTTATGGACCCGTTCCTACAAATACTAAAGATTTAATTACAAATCAAACAAGTTTCTTATCTGAAGATGAAATAATATATCGTAATGAATTTATTTCTGAAAAATATCAATATAATTTTTCATCTATAAAGCACATTGATACAAAAGTTTTTTCCAAAACAGATTTATCAACAATGGAAGCTGTTTATGAAGAATTTGGAAATTTAGATCAATTTGAACTTTCAAAAATTTCCCATAATTATCCTGAATGGAAAAAATTTGAATCAGGTTTAAAAAATAAATTATATTCAAGACACGAAATGAATTATTTGGACTTCTTTAAAGATCCTAATGATCCTGATGACAAATCGCATAATTCATTTTTTGAAGATACAGATAAGTATATAGAAATAGCTAGAGAAATATTTAATGAAAATAATGATTTAGCTTATGGTATATCTTGATGTTAATACATTTTTAACTTCAATAGAAATTGGTAAAATTTATTATTTTGAATATTCACGTTTATCGTCTGATAAACCACATTATTTTATTTTAATTGCTTTAAAATCAGAAGAAATTTTTATTTTTTCTGTTTGTACAACACAATTTGAGAAAAGAATCGAATTTATAGAAAAACGTAATATCCCAAAATCTACACTTGTTTACATTAAATCTAATGATGAAAATGGTTTAAATAAAGAATCTTTAGTTGATTGCAATAATTGCCATTTAATAAGTAA
>CAZDEU010000155.1:0-6066 GCA_964504265.1 uncultured Bacteroidales bacterium | reverse complement strand
ATACAATAGATTTATTATTGGAAAGTCGTTTAATTACTAAACATCAATTTGGTTCGCATTCAGCTCAATTCGAGAAATCTTTTAAATATAGACAACACGACCATTTTGTATGTGTTAATTGTGGCAAAATTTTAGAATTTTGCGATCCAAGAATACAAGAAATTCAAAACAGTATTTCGGAAATTTTAAAGGTAGATGTTTATTATCATTCTTTAACTTTTTATGGAAATTGCGGTTGTAAAAAATAAATTCAAATTATTGTTTATTTTTTTATAATCACATTTAAAATATCTTTGTGATTATTTTTAAAAAATCAAAATTGATGAAATCAGTTGACATATTGTTGGGCTTACAATGGGGTGATGAAGGGAAAGGGAAAATAGTTGATTTTCTTGCTCCCCAATATGATATTATTGCCCGATTTCAGGGTGGACCAAACGCTGGGCATACTCTCGAATTTAATGGCGAAAAACATATTTTGCATTCTATTCCTTCGGGGATTTTTCATCCTGAAAAAATTAATATTATTGGTAATGGTGTTGTTTTTGACCCGCTAATTTTTGATAATGAAATCACAAAATTATTTGCCGGTGGGCTAAACCCTATGCAAAATTTATTAATATATAAAAGAGTACATATTATCTTACCTATTCACAGATTGTTGGATGCTGCAATGGAAAAAGCAAAAGGTAATAACAAAATTGGCTCTACTCTTAAAGGCATTGGTCCTGCTTATACTGATAAATATGCCCGACATGGTTTAAGAATTGGAGATATTGATAATAATGATTTTATTGAACGTTATAAAAAAATTAAATATGATCATTTAAAACATATTAATTCATTAGGTTTTTCTGAAAATGATTTCTTAATTGATACATTTACTTTTTCTGATTATGAAAATATGTGGCTTGAAGCAATAGAAAATGTAAAAAACTTTAAAAGAGTTGATGGAGAATTATATATTAATGAACAAATTAAAAATGGAAAAACTGTTTTAGCAGAAGGAGCACAAGGTACTTTGCTTGATATTGATTTTGGTAGTTATCCTTTTGTTACCTCTTCTAATACAATTGCAGGCGGTGTTTGCACTGGCTTGGGTATTGCTCCTTCAAAAATCAGAAAGGTTTTTGGCGTTTTTAAAGCTTATTGTACTCGCGTTGGAAGCGGACCTTTTCCTACTGAACAAGAAAATCGATCGGGTGAACTACTTAGAAAAAAAGGAAACGAATTTGGCTCAACTACAGGACGTTCTAGAAGATGCGGCTGGTTAGATTTGCCAGCATTGCGTTATGCAACAATAATTAATGGTGTTGATGTGTTATTTATGATGAAAGCTGATGTGCTTAATGATATGGAAAAAATACCAGTTTGTACTGAATATAAAATTGAAAATAAAATAACCAAAGATTTGCCTTTTAATCTTGATTCAGTTGGCATAATTCCTGTTTATAAGGATTTTAATGGTTGGAAAAATTTTAGCAATGCTGAAACTAATTTGCCAACTGAATTTATGAATTATGTAAAAAACATCGAAAAAAGCACAGAAACACCTGTAGCTATGGTTTCGGTTGGTGCTGACCGTACTCAAACAATTGTTTTATATGATTTTATGAAGTAATTTTCGTAAATTTGAAATATTTTTTTAAAAATAATAAACATGAAAAAGATATTATATTTATTGTTTGTATTAATTTCAATTCAAATTAATGCACAAAAAATTAATGTAAATGAAGTACCCGAAGATGTTATTATTGCTTTTGACCAGCGTTTTCCCGATGCCTTTGAGCATTTTTGGTTTAAGGCAAATGATATTTATCTTGTGAAATTTTTAAACAAAATTGAAATTGTTAAAGCCGTTTTTAATGAAAACGGCGAATGGGTTAGAACTTTTACATACGTTAAAAAAACTGAAATTCCTGATGCTGCTATTACTTATTTTGAAAATAATTACAGAAGTAAAGGATATATTTTATCAAAATATGGTTTTGCACAATTAGCAACTGGCAGAGCAAATTATCAGCTCGAATTAACTACACATGCACAAAAAGGAAAAATTACAGAATTACATTTTGGAATGGATGGAAATTTTTTGGGCAGCGAAATTGTCGATGAAATTGATTTATCAATAGAAGAAACAATAATTAAAGGCGTTAAATCGTATAAAGAAATTAATATTTCAGAAATACCTCAAAAAATAATCTCTGATATAAAAGCCCAATACCAAAATTATCAAATTAAACAATCATTATCAATAGTTAATGGTACATATCAAGGTGGGTATTACATTGTTATCAGAAAACCTGGCAAAGCTAAAAGCATTGAATTGTTTTATGATAAATTTGGCTCATTATCCGATAAAATTGAGCCAGAAGAGGCTTTAGATTCAAATCAACTTTCTGCAAAGAAAGAAAAAGAGTTTAACCCACAGAATTATAATAACTCTTTACCTGTAAAGGCTAAAGAATTGCCATCGCCCATAATTGAATATATTAAATTGAATTATAGTGAATACGAAATAAATAATTCGGTGCAATTATTTCAAACTAATTTGCCAGAAGTTTATCATATAAAAATTAAGAAAAGAGGCGATAAAGCTTTAATAGAGTTGTTTTTTGATATGTATGGCGATTTAATTAAAAAAGTTGAACCTGTAGATAAAATTGAAGAAGATGGTGCTTTTGACAATTGGTGGGGCACTGGTGGCATTGATAATAATGATGGCTCAAATGGAGATATGATTAATACAGAAAAAGAAATAAGTGCTAAAGAATTGCCCTCACAAGCTTCAATATTTTTGAGAAACAATTACAGAGATCATTACATACAGAAAGTTTTGTTTATTAATAATAACAAAATGAAACAAACATATTTTGTTGAAGTTAAAAAACAAGCAGAAGACCCAGTTAAGTTATATTTCGATTTTACTGGAAATTTAATCAGCAATGATGACCCCATTTGGAAAGAAAAACAGCAAGAAGCAAAAGCTAAAAATGCTGCATCAACAAAACTATCTAAGTTCGATATTCCGCAAGCTGTTTTAACAACTTTTTCAAAGAAAAACCCAAGAGCTACTGAAACAGAATGGGAAAAAGAAGGTGAAAATTATATGGCAAGGTTTATATATAATAAATTAAATATTAAAACTGCTTTTTCAGAAGATGGCAAGTGGGTTTATACTGCAACTCCTTACGGAACAGACAGATTGTCGAATGTGATTAAAAATTATATTAGTAAAAATTATAGCGGTTATAAAATCGAAAAAGCATTGCAATTACAAAGAGCTGACAAAAAGAATTATTATTCTGTAGTGCTTTCTCGAAAAATTAAAGGTGGAAGAGAGTATATGGGGTTAAAGTTTAATAATTCCGGAAAATTTCTTGATGTTGACGATAATGTTAATACTGAAACTGGAGAACAATAATAAAATTTGAATATTTGATAACCAATTTCAGTTTTTTTGATGTGAACACTTTAATTATTTCGATAATTATTTTTGTAAAAATTTTTATAAAAAGAATTTTATTCATTATAATTTTTATTGCAGCAACATTTTATGATGCGTTTGCACAAAATAAAACCCTAATTTATATTGAAAGAGCTAATTCATTAGAATATGATGTTGAGATTGGTGAAGACGTAAACAGATTTATTGGAAACGTGGTTTTTAGACACGACAACACTTTTCTTTATTGCGACAGCGCCTATCTTTACACAGATATTAATAGTGTTGACGCTTTTGATAATGTACAAATTAAAGCAAGTGACACTTCAAATATTTATGGCGATGTATTGAAATATGACGGCAACACAGGAATTGCAAGAATGACAGGCAATGTAAAAATGATAGACAATCAAATTACTTTAACCACCGAAGACTTAACTTATGACGTTAAAAACAAAACTGCTTCATATCCAAATCACGGTGTAATAGTTGACTTAAACAACAATTTAACTAGCGAAAAAGGTTTCTATTATTCCGATTTAAAAGAATTTTATTTTTATGACGATGTTGTTCTCGTTAATCCCAATTATACTGTGTATTGCGATACCATGATGTATAACACATTTACTGAAATTGCATATTTTTATGGACCTACAACAATTATAAGCGACGAAAACACTATTTATTGCGAAAGCGGTTATTATAACACGGCAATAGACCAGGCAAGTTTTAGCAAAAATGCCCGATTACGCAATAAAAATCAGATATTGAAAGCAGATAGTATTTTTTATGATAGAATTTATGGGACAGGTTTGGCTTATGATAATGTTAGTATATACGATTCATTACAAAACATTATAATACAAGGCAATTTTGCAGAATATTATGAAGAACAAGGCAATTCGAAAGTTTCGGACAGTGCTGTTTTATCTTTATTTGGCGATGGCGACACCTTATATTTACATGCCGATTCTCTAATTATGTATTTTGACGACAGTACAAGACAAGGCAAGCTGATGAAAGCCTTTTATAAAGCTAAATTTTTTAGAGAAGATTTTCAGGGAATGTCAGATTCTTTAATTTATAACTTTCAAGATTCTACTATTGTCCTTTATAAAAGTCCTGTTCTTTGGAACGCTGAGAACCAATTAACTGCCGACGAAATTACTATTTGGTTTAGAAACAGTCAAGCTGATTCCTTATTAATGAACCAATCGGCTTTTATTATTTCGGAAGATGATACAGAAAAATTCAATCAGGTTAAAGGCAAAATTATGCGAGGATATTTTCGTGATGGCGAATTAGATTATGTTTTTGTAGAACAAAATGCCGAAACAGTTTATTATGTGAGAGACGACAGTAGCTCGCTTGTTGGAGTTAATGTAGCTACATCTTTAAATATGATGATATATCTAAAAGAAAGGGCTGTAAAACGCATTACATTTATTGAAAATGTTGCAGGCAAAATGTATCCCGAAAAAGAACTCCCTGAAGAAGAAAAAAAATTGAGAAATTTTATTTGGTTAGAAGACAGGCGACCATTTTTTAAAGAAGATATTTTTATTTGGTAAATATATTTTGTAAATTCTTAAGATGCTACTAAATACTTTCTTTGAATATTACTATTTTTAATACAAACATCAAGTGTTAGTGGTTTAAATTCAAATCCTTTTGATAAAACATGTTCAATACAAAGAGGTAAAGCATATTTAAGATTTTTTTCAGCTTTAATGCTGTCGTGAAATACTATAATTGAGCCTTGTTTTACGTTTTTAGTAGAATTTTCAAAACATTTTTCAGGGCTAATATTTAAATCAAAATCGCCTGACAAAACGCTCCATAAAACAATTGCATATTGCTTTCTCAGATGTTTTATTTGCGAAATATTTATTTTACCATAAGGAGGTCTAAAAAATTTTGATTTAATCAACACATTAGCCATATCCACATTTTTAAAATACTCATCGTTTGGAGTATTCCATGCATTAAGATGATTATAAGTATGATTACCAACCGAATGCCCTTCATCAATAATTCGTGAAAACAAATCAGGATTACGTTTAACATTTTCGCCTACACAAAAAAAAGTAGCCTTAATTTTATAATTTTTAAGCAAATTTAAAACCCAAGAAGTAACCTCAGGTACAGGACCATCATCAAAAGTCAGGAATACTTCTTTGTCGCAACTTGGCAACTGCCAAATAAGATTTTTTTTCGACAAATTACTAATAACAAAAGGCGAATTGACAAAATACATTTTGAAAATTATTGAACATACATATTAAAAATTGAATTAGCTTTATCAGCAATTTCTTTTTGATTAAATACTTCGGCTACATTAGCAATTCTGTTGATAAATGCAAGATTATTTCTCTTTTCGTTATCAAGCAAATTGGCTTTATATCCTGTAAACGAAAAATAATATTGAAGATTAATATCAAAAGAATTTAACATTTTCAAAGCTAAATTATTACCTTTTACAAAATCGCCTGCATAATAATAATTTTCAAAGAGCAAGAGTGTGTAATAATCAGCAGCTACACGACTAAGCGGCATTATTTCAAAACATTTATCAATAGCTTTAACAGCATCATTCATTTTGCCTTCATTAATCAAAGCAG
>CAZDEU010000154.1:0-6159 GCA_964504265.1 uncultured Bacteroidales bacterium | reverse complement strand
GGTACTATGGTAGTTTATGAAGTTATAAAGTTTATAAAGTTTGTAAAGTTAAAAGTTGAATGTTAAAAGAAAAAAATATCTTGTTGGTCTGGTTTAGCCTCCTAATAAATTGAACTGAAATTACTATTTTAAATTGGTTTTTTAAAAAAAAATATATAGTATCAGTACCTCAAAATAATTTTTAACCCTGTTTTTTGATTAATAATTACAAAATTTATATCTTTGTAATGTTAACATAAAATTTTAAAATTAATATTATGAAGAAACTGTTAATTATTTCGACAATTCTTATGGCTTCATTAACAATGATGGGGCAGGATGATAAAAGCAGCAATGAAGGTGTTAAAATTCAGGATAAAAGCGACAGATTTATGTGGGGCATTCATACAGATTTGTGGCAAGATGCGTCCGATTCTATTGGTATAGAATCTGTAAATCAAGGTATGAGTTTTCAAGGTATGTTAGATTTCCCTTTTTCGGCAAAGTTGAGCATTGCTGTTGGTTTAGGATTAGCAAGTCATAATTTGTATTCAAGCTCTTGGTTAATGCCTGTTAGAGATTCGCTGTCAAGATTAACAGATAAATCTGCATTTTATAATATACCAACCGATTCGGTAAGCTATAAGAATAATAAAGTAAATGTTACCTATTTAGAAATTCCTGTTGAATTCAGATTTAGGAGTAATAGTTCGGAAGGTGTAAAGATTGCACTTGGATTTAAAGCAGGTCTTACTATTAATAATCATACTAAATATAAAGGCGACGAATATATTTATATGGATGGCAAAACAATTAAAGAAAAAGTTCATAATAACGAGCATATTTTAAATTATAGATACGGTGCTACCGCAAGGATTGGTTATAAATGGATTAACCTGAATGTATTTTATTCTCTTACAAATTTATTTAAAGACAATAAAGGTCCTGAAATGTATCCCATATCTGTAGGTTTTATTATCACTCCCTTTTAATTAGAGTATTAACTTACATACAAAACATTTGTAAGTTTACAAAAGCAAAATCATAATTACAGCCATAATTAAAGTTCCAATTGTAAAGCCAGCATATACTTGCAGTTGAGTGTGTGCTCTTGATTTTAATCTGGCATAAGCTGTTATTCCTGAAATAAGTATTAAGGCTGCAACCAAAAAATTGAGATTAAGCTGAAAACGGATTAACAATCCTGTAAAAGTGCCGGTAAGTCCGCCTATGCCAATCATGTGAGCACTTATTTTCCATCTGAAATTTATTAATAATGCAATAACTATTAATAATGCAGCACCTAAAATAAAATTATAAAAAACTACAGGTAATTCTAATCGTGCTAATAATCTGTATGTAAAATAGAAAAAAATTGCAGTAATAATATAAGGTAGCACTCTTTCTTCTTTTTTTTCTAAATACCATGAACTTATTAACCCCTGACGTTTAATAAAAAACATAGTTAGTAAAGGCATCAAACAAGTTGTAATAAAAATCATTAATGTTAGCATTACATGTGTTTTTTGCGGTATATGCATTAGTAAAGAGCTAGTATTTAACAGAAGCACAAAACCGTAAACTGGCATAAGTAATGGATGAAACACAACACTGATCAATTTTGCTGCTTTTTCAGACATATTTAATTTTTTATAATTCTTTACGTAAACGTGCTACTGGAATATTAAGCATTTCGCGGTATTTAGCCACAGTACGCCGAGCTATGTTATAACCTTTTTCGTTAAGTATAGAGGCAAGTTGCTCGTCTGTAAGTGGTTTGCGTTTGTTCTCAGAATTTATACAGTCAGATAATATTTTTTTAACCTCTCTTGTTGATACTTCTTCTCCGCTGTCGGTTGCTAATGATTCAGAAAATAAAACCTTAAGCAAAAAAGTTCCAAAAGCTGTTTGAACATATTTGCTGTTAGCAACTCTTGATATTGTTGAAATATCCATTTTAACAATATCTGCAATATCTTTAAGTATCATAGGTTTAATAAGAGTTTCATCTCCTGTAAGAAAATATTCTTTTTGAAAATTGATTATAGCTTCCATAGTTATATATAAAGTATTTTGACGTTGTTTGATAGCATCAATAAACCATTTTGCAGAATCAATTTTTTGTTTTATGAAAGAAATAGTATCGCTATTTCTGTTTTTTTTGCCGTTATTGCCCGAAAAATCAGTTAGCATTTCCTGAAAGCTGCGACTCACTCTAAGCTCGGGTGCATTACGTGAGTTCAATGTTAGTTCAAGGTTACCATCATTATTTGTAACAAAAAAGTCGGGTATAACAATAGGATTGCTTTTGTTAGTTTCTAACATTGTATTACCTGGCTTAGGATTTAATTTTAAAATTTCATCAATAGCACTTTTTAAATCTTGTTCGCTGACTTCAGCTTTTTTCAAAATTTTATCATAATGTTTCCTAGTAAACTCTTCGAACCATTCTTCAATAATTCTGATTGCTAATTTTACTGAAGTAGTATGTATTTCAATATTTTTAAGTTGAATAAGCAAACATTCTTGCAGTCCACTAGCGCCAACCCCAGAAGGTTCAAATTGTTTAATAATATCAATAACTTCCTGAATTTCTTCAATGCTTGCATCAATGTTAAGACTAAAGGCAAGGTCGTCGGCTATTGCCGAAGCATCTCTTTGTAAATAACCCGAGTCATCAATATTTCCAATAATTACTTCTCCAATTATTTTTTGTTTATCGGAGATTTTTCGCCAGCCCAATTGAGTTATAAGATTATCTTGAAAGCTAGTGCCTGAAACAAAAATGGTTTGTTTTTTATCATCATCGGGGCTGGAGTTGTTAGCATAAAGTTTATAATCGGGGATTTCATCATCATCAAAATAATCCTCTATATCCACATCATCGTATTTGTCCTCTTCAATTTTGTCGTCATTATCGCTTTCATCGTCCGAGTCAAGTGTATCAATATTATCTAAGTCATTGTCCTGATTATCATCGTCTTCGTCTTTGTCAAGTTCCAGAGCTGGATTTTCTTCAATTTCTTGTTTTATACGCTGTTCTAATGCAATAGTAGGAATCTGCAATAGCTTCATCAACTGAATTTGTTGAGGCGACAATTTCTGAAGAAGTTTCTGTTCTAAACGTTGAGTTATCATCACATAAATTTTAGTGTTGTTCTATTTAGTGCAATATAGCAATAAAAATTAAAAAAAGCAAATTTTTTAATTAACAATTTTATTTGATTTCTTAATTAGGAAATCAAATAATAATCGAACTCCCGAACCTGTGCCACCTGAGCCTCTGTAACTATCTTTAGTTTCAAGGAATGCAGGACCTGCAATATCTAAATGTATAAAAGGATAATCAACAAAATGCTCAAGAAATTTGAAAGCAGTGATAGCACCTGCAAATTTACCTCCAATATTTTTTATATCAGCAATATCTGATTTAATTGCATCTTTATAATCGTCCCAGTTTGGCAGTTCGGCAATTCTTTCATGAGTTTGGTTGCCAGATATTTTCAATAAATTAAATTCATCTTCTGCATTACTTTGCATTGCTGCAATAGCTGAATTTCCAATAGCGACCATAGCAGCACCTGTTAAAGTAGCAATATCAATAACAAGTAGTGGTTTAAGTTTTTTGGCGTAAGATAACGCATCGGCAAGTATCAGCCGTCCTTCAGCGTCAGTGTTAAGTACTTCAACGGTAGTTCCATCCATCATAGTAATAATATCGCCGGGTACAATAGCTTTATCGCCTAACCTATTGTCAGTAGCAGGCATAAGTGCAATAACGTGAAGTGGCAGTTTAGCTTTAGCAGTTGCAAAAATTACTGCCGCAACAGCCGCTGCGCCACTCATATCGCTTTTCATACCATTCATATTTGCAGAACTCTTAAGACTAAAACCTCCTGTATCGTAGGTAACTCCTTTGCCAACCAATACATAAGGTTTTTTGTTAATTGCATTATCGGGTTTCCATTCCATAACACTAAAAGTAGGATGCAAAAAACTTCCTTTGTTAACAGCAAGCAAACCACCCATTTTTAAAGATTCAATCTTTTTTTTGTTAAAGCATTCAAATTTAATGTCAGTATCTTTAGCCCAGTTTTTAACAATATCTGCAAAAGCCTCAGGTGTTAATGTTAAAGCAGGTTCATTAACTAAATCCCGACATTTATAAACAGCTTCACAACTAATTTTTAAAGTTTCCAAATCGTCTGATTCAATATTTTTTTCATTTATATAAATTGTATTAATTGATGTTTGTTTTTCTTCAGAATCAGCATTTTTATATTTGTTAAAACTATAAGAACCCAGAATTATACCTTCGGCTAAAGCATATAGATGTTTTTTTAGATTATTGCTACAATCAATAAAAACATTATCAATAAAATATTTTTTAAGCAAAATATTTATATCATTACCTAATTGACGCGATTTTTCAAACTCGTATGAATTGTTTTCTAATTGTTTAAAAATTTTTATTACAATAAGTCTTTCTGCTTTGTTAAAAATAAAAAGTTCTTGTTGGTGTTGTTTAAAGTTTTTTTTAATGTAATCAATTTCATTTTGGTTAATAATATCAACAGGTAATTGTGTTATGTTTTCTGTTAAAAATACAACATTGTTGTCATTTATGTTACGCTTAGTTTCAATTACAATATTCATTAGATAATATTTTTAAATTTTCAAAGGTATAATGTAAAGCTCACAAGTTAATTAGAGTTTTTTCATAATATTCGATTGTAAAGTTATTCTAAACCTTCAAATCGATAATATACTTCAAGTACACTTCGCAGTTAAAACCCACATATTTAATAAATTAATAATATGCAAACTTAATAAAAATTTAAATATTTTGTTTGGTTATTCAGGCATAGCAAAAATTAATATTTAACCCTTAAAGTTAAATATCAAATCAATTATTATTTACATAGTTACATGCTATTTTTACGTTTTTACTAAATTATACATGGCAACAACTAATTATATCTTGCAAGATTCCTAATAGCAGTTTATTTTTGTTAATACATTTAATTATTTTATTAACAAAAAACATCGCTTTATGAAAAATGTAAGAAGAAAATATAGTTGCAAAGATGTAACTATGTTGCTTGCGGCTAAAACAATAGCCCAATATTTTAAAGACAACATCAAGGATTTGTCTATTGTTAACCAAAAATGGACTATAGAATATGCAGATGATTTAATCTTGCGCATTGATAATATCTTAAATCAAATTTTAGGCATTTATGCTAAAAAAGATTTAAAAGATGCTACTATCAATCTTGTTGTTTTAATGGATAAAGTTAAACAAGACTTGGCAAAATTTAAACGTTTTGTCAATGTTTGTTTTAAAGATGATCCTGCACAAAAGGATTATGTATTTTCTTTGCTCGGATTTAATCAGCATTATCTTAGCGCCAGCAGGGGAAATCAAGATGCTTTTATTAATTTGCTTTTTGCTTTTAAAACTAATTTTAGCGACGATTTAAGAACAACCCTCGTTAATTATGGCATGCCCGAAATTATTATTGACGATATTATTGTTAGTGCTAATAATGTTGATCAAGCAAATAATTCTCAGGAAAGAAACAAATTGTTGTCAAAAGAAATCTCATTTAACAGAAGAACAGTATTAAATGATATTTATGATGAAGTAATTAAAATTTGTATTCTCGCTCATCCTTTTTATAAGGAATTGCCTGCTAAAAGAGAAATGTTCACTTTTGCTAAAATAACGAGAAGAATTATTAAAAAACAAAAAGTTGAAAATCAAATTAATGGTTTAGACAACGATAAAAAAAATGACGACAATTCGCATATTGATAATGTTGATGACATTAATCAATAATGTTGGTGATGTTGTTTTAACGGCGATTATTCCTGATAATCGCCGTTTTTTGTTACAGTAATATGTGTGTTAATTATATTGCTAATTTTGTTTGTATTTATATCAATTTTACTCTCTGTCTTGCAAGTTCAAAATACTCATGACTTTTGTTACCTTTCGAAGTGGGCTCAAGGTTAGGAGTTATAAATTTTTGTCCAAATTAACTTTACTCAATTGCCGCTTTATTGTAAGTGTTAGTTTTGCTATTACGTGTATTAGACTTTTCAACTGCGCTGGTAGATGTCTTTCCGAAAGAGTTGGATGCCTTTCCGAACGAGTTGGATGCCTTTCCGAAAGAG
>CAZDEU010000153.1:0-6168 GCA_964504265.1 uncultured Bacteroidales bacterium | reverse complement strand
GACAAAAAAAGGAAATAGTAGAAACAAAAGAAATGTTAGCAGAAAAAGATAAGAAGCTGACAGAAACAAAAGAAGACTTGGCAGAAAAGGATAAGAAGTTAGCAGAAAAAGATAAGAAGCTGGCAGAAACAAAAGAAGACTTGGCAGAAAAAGATAAGAAGTTAGCAGAAAAAGAAAAAATTATTAACAAACTGATGGAAGAACTTAATAAATTAAAAAAATAAATATGTCAATGTTAAATGTTGAAAGCTAAATGTTGAAAGTTAAATGTTGAAAGTTAAATGTTGAAAGTTAAAAGAAAAAAAACATCTAGTTTGTCTATAAAAATCGTCAATCGTACATCGTCAATCGTAAATTGTTTCCAGCTCCGTAGTATTACGACCTTATGGTAGTTTAAAAAGTAAAACATTTAGCATTCAACATCATAATCTTTTAAATTTTTAATAAATGTAATCTCAATTGTAGCACCTGCTTTAAACAAGGAGGCAATAATATCGGTAATAATGCAAAATGGAAAAGCAAGCACGAAAAATATTTTTTGAGCTATTAACAATAATTTGGGGGAGTTGAGTGTATAATTTTTATTCTTTTTAAGACTTTCGAACAATAATTCTCTTTTTTTATTAAAAAGATTTAAAAAACTTTGTATAGCACCAAAAGGATTTTGTTCTATTGAAAAATATCTTGTTTTAACAACTTCATAACCTTTCAATTGCATTAATTTTATGAAGTGTTGAGGTTTAAAGAAAAAAAGATGTCGTGGTGGGTCAAGGTGGAGCCATTTGCCTTTAAAAATGAATGCTTGCCATGATGCAATATTTGGGAAAGACATTATAAGTATTCCATTATTTTTCAAAATTTTACTAACAATATCAAGCACTTCATTGGGATTGCTAAGGTGTTCAAAAACGTGAAACATACACACAGCATCAAAAAAATTATTTGTATAATAATTTTCCTGCAAAAAATTAGTATTAAGATTTAAATTTTCAACTTTTTTAGCTCTTTGAGCTGAACCGCCTTCTGGTTCTATCCCATAAATATTATGATTCCCAAATTTATTAACATACATTAAAAACCGTCCGTTGCCACAACCAATATCCAAAATATTACTTCCGTTTTTGAGATATTTGTTCAAACGTTTAGCTCTTTTTTCCCTAAAAAAATCAGTTGCTTTTTCAATAATACCATTACCAAATTTATTTTCTTGTTCACCATAATATGAAGTATCGTATGCTTGTTTAAGCATTATTTTTGTTGGGTTAGGCGACAAAAAATAGGCGTTGCATTGTAAGCATTGTCTTATCTCAAAATTATCACCAAAAACTGATTTTGTTGAATAGCAAAATTTACTGTTTTCAGATTTACAGTAAGTACATTCAGAATTATTACAATTAATAGTCACTAAAAATTATTTAGAATAAATTTCATAATTTGCCAAGCCCAACTTATGAAATCTGTGTTTAAATGAAGTATTTAAAACGCCAAGACCATATTTAACGCTTCTTTTAAAATTTATTGAAGAACCTTCATTAAAATATTTAGTAGGACAAGTAACTTCAGCAATTTCATATCCTACCATAAATATTTGTGAAAGCATTTGATTATCAAAAACAAAATCATCAGAATTTGCATGATAATTAATTGACTCCAAAACCTTACGCGAAAAAGCTCTGTAACCAGTGTGATACTCCGACAATTTTTGTCCGATAATAATATTTTGGCTCAAAGTAAGACATCGGTTAAAAAAATACTTATAATAAGGCATACCTCCTCTTAAAGCACCATTACCAAGTATACGCGAACCCAATACAACCTGATACAAATCGTTTGCAATTATTTCAGACATCGCAGGAATTAGTTTGGGTGTATACTGATAATCGGGATGCACCATTATTACTATATCGGCACCAAGTTTAAGAGCTGCATCGTAACACGATTTCTGGTTACCACCATAACCTTTATTTTTTTGATGAGTAATTATATGTTTAATGCCAATTTTATGAGCAACATCAACAGTATTATCTTGACTGGCATCATCAACAACAACAACTTCGTCAACAATATTAAAAGGTATTTCGTTGTATGTGTCGTGCAAAGTTTTTTCGGCGTTATAAGCCGGCATCACAACCACAATTTTTTTATTATTTAACATATAGCAAAACTATTTTTCAGTTACAAGCAATTGAAGATATTTATAATACTCGGGATTAATTTGTTGCCCAAGTTTAATAGCATTATCAGCATCCTTAAGAGCTGATTTAAAATCCATTAATTGATAATGTGCTGAACTTCTGTTTAAATAAGCGGCAGCATCATTGGGATTATGTTTAATCGCCAAATTAAAATCATTTATCGCTTCTTTATACTGTTTCATATTTTGTTTGGCAACGCCTCTCCATGAATATACTTCACCTCTAACTGGATTTAGTTCTATTGATTTGTCCATAAATTTAACAGCTTCAGTAAAATTGCCTTTTTTATTATAAGCAACTCCTTTCCAGTAATAAGCTTCATCATCAAGAGGGTTAATCTCAATACATTTATTTGCATCTGCTATAGCGGAATCGGTTTTATTTTCGTAATAGTAAGCAACTGCACGCCATAGCCAGGCTTTAGAATTATCAGTTTTAATTTGCAAATATTTATTATAAAAAGGAATGGCATCTTTGTACCTTTTTAGCGAGCTGTAAGTATTAGCCAGTCCAAGCAAAACATCAGTATCATCAGGTGTTTGTTCATAAGCTTTTTCAAAATCGCGGGCTGATTCTTCAATTCTGCCAAGTTGATATAATGCTTCGCCTCTTCCGGCAAAAAGACCTTTTTCTTCAGGATTTAAACTAATAGCTTTATCGTAATCTTTTACAGTTTTATCCCATAATTCATTTTTCTTATAAAAAAAAGCTCTATTGCCATAAGCAAAAGGCAAAGTAGGATTTTTCTTAATAACATCAGTAAAAACAGTTTCTCCATCCTGCCATATCTTAATTCGTGCATAAGTTAAAAATGAAAATGCGATTATTGCAACTATAATTATGAATTTTAAATAAGGAAAAAGTTTCTTAGCAAAATTTTTTGTGCTGGTCGATATTTTGTGGTAACCCATTGCCAAGGCAAAGAATAAACCTGTGTACGGGACATAAGTATAACGTTCGGCAAGAACAGCACCACCAACAGGCAAAATTTGCAACACAAGTGCAATAGTTGCAAAGAAAAATAAAACGCCAAAAACTGCATTTCTGTTTTTTCTTAAAAAAATTAAAAACAAGCTAACTACAATAATTAATGCAACACCAGCTATGTAATATTCTGTAGGCAAAAAGCCATTTTCTAACTGCGGATATGGGTACATAGCCGACAAATTTAATGGCAAAAATAATTTTATTAGATAATTTATTGTAGCATAGCTCACTATAAAAAATCTGTCGAGAACCGAATACAATGGTGTAAGATTTTGAATTGCGCCTGTTTCATCTTGCGAGGCAATGGCAATTAGTCCAAAAACAATTGAAAGAACAAAATATGGTACTTTTTCAATAATATTTTTAAAATTAAGTGCCCTTTTATTAAAGAAATCAATTAAAAAAAGTACAAGGGGTAAACTTACCGCAGCCGATTTCGACAATAAACTTAAAGCAAAACATATAATTGAAACTATATAATATTTTGTTTTCCTGCCAGCCTTGCTTAAATAATTTTGATACATTATTAACGACAGTAAAAAGAAAAATGTATAAAGTACATCTTTTCTTTCAGATATCCATGCTACAGATTCAACGTGCATAGGATGTATGCCAAAAAACAAGGCACAAAAGGCTGCTACAATTTTTTCGCCGCTTAATTTTTTTATAAAAATATATATAAGTACTATATTAATTAGATGTAAAATCAGATTGTTTAAATGATATAAAAATGGAGATACGCCAACAAGCGAGTATTCAACTGCATAAAATAAGGTTGTTAGCGGGTGATAATTACCTTTATAAAAATCGCTGAAGATAATTTTTAAATTTTCTAAAGTAATACTCTTTATCGGCTCGTATTCGTGAATATAGCCTGCATCGTCCCAGTTTATTATAAAATCATTAAATAACGATGGAATATAAATAATTAATGTTAAAATAATAATTAAAGGCAATAAATACTTTTGCCAGTTCGCTTTTGGGTTATTTTTCTGATTTTTTGTTAAAATTGCTGTAACAGTTGCCTTTTTTGTTAAACTTTGTTTCTTTTTCTTTTTACCCGACATAATTATCAGAAGTTTTTTTCAAAAATACATCAAAGTTTTTTCTTTACGTACTTTGTGTCTTTTTTGTGTACTTTGCAGTTTATTTGTATTTTGTCTCAAATAAATTATCATTTATTTGTATTTCAAATTTAATAGTTTGTTATTTATAAATATTAAAAAACATTAAATATTATTTTGAAATTTCGCTAAAATGCTTATAAAATCTTGCAATAGCATCAATTCCGTTGAAGAATTGTTTTAAAGGATAGTTTTCGTTAGGGGAGTGTATAGCGTCTGATTCGAGACCGAAGCCCATCAAAACAGATTTAATACCAAGTATTTGTTCGAATGTTGAAATAATTGGAATACTGCCGCCACTTCTAACTGGTACGGGTTGTTTTTGGTAAACATCAAAATATGCTTTTTCGGCTGCTTTATATGCAGCAATATCAATAGGACAAACATAGCCTTGTCCGCCGTGTAACGATGTTACTTCAACTTTCACATATTCGGGAGCTATTGATTCAAAATAAGTTTTAAATAAATCGGCAATTTTTTTGTGGTCTTGATTAGGAACAAGACGAGTCGAAATTTTAGCATAAGCTTTTGAAGGGAGTACAGTTTTAGCACCTTCGCCTGTGTAGCCGCCCCAAATTCCGCAAACATCAAACGATGGTCTTATACCAGTTCTTTCAGGTGCAGTATAGCCTTTTTCGCCAAATAATGCCTTTACGTCTATAGCTTTTTTGTATTCGTCTTCATTAAATGGAGCCTTTGCCATTAATTCTCTTTCTTCTTTACTAACTTCAAGAACATCGTCGTAAAAATTAGGTATCGTTATTCTGCCATTTTCATCAACCATATCGGCAATCATTTTCGACAAAACATTTATTGGATTACCAACTGTACCGCCAAACAAACCTGAATGTAAATCTCTGTTAGGTCCAGTAACTTCTACCTGCCAGTATGCTAAACCTCTTAATCCTGTAGTAATAGATGGAATATCCTCTGACAACATTCCTGTATCAGAAACCAAAATAATATCAGCTTTTAGCATTTCTTTGTTTTGTTCGCACCATTTACCAAGGCTTGGCGAGCCAATTTCTTCTTCTCCTTCAATCATAAATTTTACATTACAAGAAAGTTGATTAGTTTTAACTAATAATTCAAAAGCCTTAGCGTGCATAAATCCTTGCCCTTTGTCATCATCGGCACCACGAGCGTAAATTTTACCGTCAATAATCTGAGGTTCAAAAGGTTTAGTTTTCCACAAATCTATTGGGTCAACTGGCATAACATCATAATGAGCATAAACAAGTACAGTTGGCAATTTAGCATTAATTATTTTTTCTCCATAAACTACTGGATTGCCGTCAGTTTTATATATTTCAGCTTTATCAGCACCAGCTTTCAAAATAGTATCTTTCCAATACTCAGCACATTTTTGCATATCAGCCTTATGCTCACTAAGCGAGCTTATTGAAGGAATACGAATTAAACCAAATAATTCATTAAGAAATCTGTCTTTGTTGCTTTCGATGTAAGTTTTAATACTGTCCATTTTTATTAAATTTTATTGATTTATTTTACAAATAAACATAAAAAGATTTGTTTTTGCAAGATTTTTTTTAATACACAAAACTAACTTATATCCAACAACAATAAATGACAATCAATGACCACCAATGACTACTAATGACAATCAATGACAATCAATGACTATCAATGACTACCAATGACAACCAATGACTACTAATGACTACTAATGACCACCAATGACCACCAATGACCACCAATGACCACCAATGCCCACCAATGCCCACCAATGACCACCAATGACCACCAATGACCACCAATGACCACCAATGACCACCAATGCCCACCAATGACCACCAATGACCACCAATGACTACCAATGACCATCAATGACTACCAATGAC
>CAZDEU010000152.1:0-6182 GCA_964504265.1 uncultured Bacteroidales bacterium | reverse complement strand
TAAAAACTGATTTACACAGATTTTAAATCGGCAAATATCTGTAGCATCTGCGTTATCAGTGTTTTATTAAAAAATTGAGGAAAAATTGAGAAACAATATACAATTGATTTGTATACAATTTCATAACAAAGCATAATATTTTATATTTTTGTCCGTAATTATTAAAAAATATTTGAAATTATTCATTATGAAGAAATTAATAAACAAATTAGTTCTCCTTAATATAGGGATATTTGTAAGCATAAGCCTCAATGCTCAACTACCATCCTATAATCATGACCAGCCAATACCTATTGACAAAAATGTAATAAAAGGCAAATTAGATAATGGCTTTACATATTACATTAGATCAAATAAACGACCTGAGAACAGAGCAGAGCTAACAATAATAGTAAACGCAGGTTCAATTCACGAAGATGATGATCAGCAAGGCTTAGCACATTTTTGCGAACACATGGCTTTTAATGGCACAAAAAATTTTAAAAAAAACGAACTTGTTAATTATCTTGAATCAATAGGCATGAAGTTTGGTCCTGAAATTAATGCCTATACATCGTTTGACCAGACTGTGTATGGCATTAAAGTACCTTTAAACAGACAAGGATTTCTTGACACAGGACTTATGATTTTAGCCGACTGGGCTCATAATATTTCGTTCGAAGCCGAAGAAATTGAAAAAGAAAGAGGCGTTATTCATGAAGAATGGCGTATGGGAAGAGGAGCCGACGAAAGAATGATGAAACAATATTTACCAGTTTTATTTCACCAATCACAATATGCTAAAAGATTACCAATAGGTAAAATTGAAATTATTGATAATTTTAAACACGATGTTATTAAAAGGTTTTACAAAGACTGGTACCGACCCGATTTAATGGCAATTGTTGTTGTTGGCGATTTTGATGCCAAAGCTGTTGAACAAAAAGTAAAAACAGTTTTTTCAGCTATTCCTAAACCACTTAACCCACGCGAACAAAAAGTTTATGAAATACCCAACCACGACCAACTTTTAGTATCAGTAGCAAAAGATAAAGAAGCCGAATACAGTTTAGTTCAAATTTATTATAAACATCCTATGTTTATTGAGAAAAACATTGGAGATTACAGACAATCAATAGTTCATCAACTATTTAACAGCATGATTAATAAAAGGTTAGATGAATTGAGACAACAGGAAAATCCACCATTCATTTTTGGCTATTCTGCTTATTCTTCATTTTTAGGACCAAAAGATATGTATATGAGTGTGGCTATGACAGCTAACAATAATACCATAGCAGGTTTACAAACACTTATGGAAGAAAATGAAAGAGTTAAACGATACGGATTTACTGAAACTGAATTTGAAAGAGAAAAAAAATCATTGCTAAAAGAAATTGAAAACAGTTATAATGAACGCAATAAAGTTGAATCTGAAAAATATGTTTCTGAATATGTACGAAATTTTGGCATGAACCAAGAACCAATACCTGGAATTGAATTAGAATACGAACTATACAAAAAATTTATTCCTGAAATTACTCTACAGGAAGTAAATAAACTTGCCAACGAATGGATAACCGATAAAAATAGGGTAATTATTGTTACAGGGCCCGATAAAGAAGATGTAAAATTACCTGAAGTAAAAGATATTTATGACTTAGTTGAACAATTTAAAAATGTTGAAATTACGGCTTATGTTGACAAAGTATCAGACCTGCCATTAATTGATAAATTGCCTGCAAAAGGTAAAGTAAAAAAAGTAAACAAAAACAAAAAATTAGGATATGAAGAGTGGAATTTAGGCAACGGAGCCAAAGTAATTTTAAAACAAACTGATTTTAAAGACAACGAAGTTTTGTTTTACGCATTCAGCGAAGGAGGCAACTCTTTATACTCACAAAAAGACGATGTATCGGCAGAAGTCGCAGCTTCGGTATTCGCGGCAAGCGGCATTAGTACATTTGATAAAATTGAGCTTGACAAAAAACTGTCTGATAAAGTAGTATATATAAATCCTTTCATAGACGAACTTTATGAAGGTTTTGAAGGGCAATGCGCCCCACAAGATATTGAAAGTATGTTGCAACTAGTGTATTTGTATTTTTCGCAGCCACGTTTAAGCAAAGAAGCATTTTCTTCGTTCGTAACAAAGAAAAAAGCTGAATATGAAAATTCAAGCACAAGTCCTGAAACTGTTTGGATTGATACAATAAAATCAGTGAAAACACAATATCATCCACGTAGAAGACCATGGACAACCAAAACTATTGACGAAGCTGATTATAAGAGAATTGATAAGATTTTCAAAGAACGATTTGCCGACCCCAATAATTTTACTTTTATTTTTGTAGGCAATTTTAATTCTAAAACATTAAAACCTTTAATAGAACAATATATAGGAAGTTTTCAGGTGTTAAATCGCAACGAAACATGGAAAGACCTTGGCATTAGACCACCTACTAATAATATCGACAAAACAGTTTATAAAGGACAGGAAGACAAGAGTTATGTTTACATAAGTTATGCAGGTAATTTTGATTATTCGCTTGAAAAAAATATTGAAATAAAAATATTGAACAGCATACTAAGCACACGACTACTTGAAGTAGTTAGAGAAGACAAGAGTGGGACTTACAGCATAGGAGCTTATTCAAGCACTAAACGCATTCCCACACCTTTGTATGACATTGTTATAAATTTTGGTTGCGCACCTAACAAAGTTGAAGAACTTACAAAACTTGTGAACGAAGAAATTAACAAACTTAAAACAGAGGGTCCTACTGAAATTGATTTAGCTAAAGCTAAAGAAAAAGAAATGCGCGAAAGAGAAACTGATATTAAGAAAAACAATTTCTGGATAAATGAAATTGAAGATATATATAAAGGTAATGCTTTAGATACTGATATCAATGATTTTGAAAAAATTGTTCAAAATATTAAGCAGGAAGATATTAAACTTGCTGCTCAAAAATATTTTAACAATAATGTAAGAGTAGTTTTAAAACCTGAAAACTAAGCATCTAAGTTAAGATCTAATTGATTTTTTAACTTTTCGACAGCAGGATTTTTTTCTACAAACTTCTTATATTTTTCGTTTGCAGTAAAAGGCTTTATTGTTGTATCATTTTCTGTAACCTCAACTTCTAAAAGAATTTTATAATTATTTAATTCTTTCCTTAAAAATTCATGAATTTCATTTAAATTCTTATTTAAACTCTTTTGCTGAACCTTGTTGTCAACAAAAAATTCAATTTTATAACCTTCCTTTAGTTCAGGCTTTCTGCAATTAAGTGTTGTATGTAGATTTCCGTCAGTATCAATAAATTGTTCTTTGTATTTGTCCCAAACATTATTAAGTTCATCTTGAGTAAAATCCTGTTCAGGCAAATTTTCTACTTCAGCTTGCGGCTTATCTACAGTCTCAGCATTAGCTTTTTCAATTACATCCTTTATTGAAATAGTACCAGGTATTTCAACTGTTGAAGTAACTTTAGTAACAGGTTTTGTAGAAGGTTTTATTGGTTTAGTATCTTCAACTAAATGATTTGTATCACTTTCAACTTTTTTAGTTTCATTACTAAAATTAGATAAACCAGAAACAGGTGCTTGTGCTTTAGGTAAATCCTGACTTTGAGATAATTGTTCCTTGCTAACCGAACTAACCACATTATCAAAAGATTTCATTATAGCACAAGATCTTGCCAAAGTAAGCTCCACCAACAATCTTTTATTATTACTTTCTTTATAATTAAAATCAGATTGAGAAAATAATTCAAGCGATTTGAGTAAAAAATTATTGCTACAACGCAAACTCTGCTGTAAATATCTGTTTTTCAGATTTTCACCAACTTCAAGAAGTTTAATAGTGTTTTGATCCTGAGCTACAAGTAGATTTCTGAAATGCTGTCCCAAACCCGACAAAAAATATTGCCCATCAAAACCATTTTCAATAATATCGTTAAATAATAATAATGCTGAAGGGACATTACCATCTAATAAAAAGTCGGTTATCCTGAAATAATATTCAAAATCAAGAATATTAAGATTGTCAATTACCGATTGATAAGTAAGTTTAGTACCCGCAAAACTGACAATCTGATCAAATATCGACAACGCGTCGCGCATAGAACCATCAGCTTTTTGAGCTATAAGATGCAGAGCATCTACGTCGGCTTCTATAGATTCATTTTTAGCAACATACGCCATTTGTTTTGCCATGTCATCGGCATTAATTCTTCTAAAATCAAAAACCTGACAGCGAGAAATAATTGTAGGAAGAATTTTATGTTTTTCGGTTGTAGCAAGAATAAATTTTGCGTAAGGAGGAGGTTCTTCAAGAGTTTTCAGAAAGGCATTAAAAGCAGCCTGCGAAAGCATGTGAACCTCATCAATAATATACACTTTATATTTAACACCTTGAGGAGGAATTCTAACCTGCTCGACCAACGACCTAATATCTTCGACTTTATTATTAGATGCAGCGTCTAATTCATGAATATTAAAAGAAGCAGAAACATTAAAAGAGCGACAAGCATCGCACTCGTTACAGGGTTCAATATCAGGAGTAAGATTAGTACAATTAATAGTTTTTGCAAGGATTCTGGCACATGTAGTTTTACCGACACCTCTTGGACCACAAAACAAAAATGCCTGTGCCAACTGATCATTTCTTATAGCATTTTTAAGAGTGGTAGTAATAGAATTTTGACCAACAACCATATCGAAAGTTGAAGGTCTGTATTTCCTTGCCGATACTACAAAGTTTTCCATTTTGATATTAGTTTCTGTATAAAATTAAAACTGTTCCTTATGCAATTTCCCTTCTTTTTGTCGGTTGGCGGGTTCAGGAGTTTCGTCAGATAAGCCAATAGCTGCAATAGAAACAGGAATAATATGAGAAGGCAGATTAAAAACCTTTCTTACACCCTCTTCCCTATCTTTGCGTGCAAAAAGCCCAAGCCAAACACTACCCAATCCTAAAGCGTTAGCAGCCACAAGCATATTTTGCGTCATAGCTGCACAATTTAAAGCAATATAGCCCATTTCGGACTCAATAGTGCTATCGCCGCAAACTACAACCGCAAAAGCTGCTTTATCAAGCATCTTTGCACTAGGATGCACTTTTTGTATTGCTTTAAGAGTTTCACGATTTTTGACAACAATAAGATGCCAAGGCTGTTTATCACGTGCCGAAGGGGCTGCCAATCCGCAATCGACAATTTTTTCTATAACATCATCCGAAACAGTAGTTTCTTTAAACTTTCTTATACTTCTTCTTGTTAATATTGCTTGTATTGCTTCCATTCAAAATATTTTAAAAAAACTATTCAAAACTAATTAACTCAACTTTAAAAATTAAAAGAGAACCACCTGGTATGCCACGAGTTCCATTATCGCCATAAGCTAAATCAGAAGGAATATAAAACTCGTAAAAAGAACCGGGTTTCATAAGTTGTAAACCTTCTGTCCATCCTTTTATAACTCCATTAAGAGGAAATGTAGCAGTTTCATTTCTTTCGTAAGAAGAGTCAAATACTTCTCCATTAATTAATCTGCCTTCGTAATGAACGGTTACTTTGCTAGTCGACTTTGGATTATCGCCACTACCTTCTTTTAATACTTTATATTGTAATCCACTAGGAGTTTCCTTAACACCTTCAACAGATTTATTCTTTTCAAGAAAAGCTTTACCTTCTACTTTATGAACAGAGGCTTCTTTAGCTTTATGTGCTTGTACCTTTACTTGTAGAGCCGATTGAAATTTTTGCATTATTTTATCAGCTTCAACTTTTTTGAAAACAGTGTCCCTATTGGCATAAGCATCAGTCAATCCAATCATAAATAAATCGGGGTTAATCTCAATTAAATTAGTAATTAAATTACGCCCAATATCAGTTCCTAAAATATAACTAACAGTATCACTGAAATTAGTCAGCACAAGCTTATCAGCCTGTTTTTTGTTTTTTTGAGCATTAGATGTGAAAGAAAAGGCAAAAACACCTATCACAATAAGAAGTACAATCTTTTTAGTTTTTGAAATCATAATATAAATTTATTTTAATTTAATATTCACAGCAAATATACAAAAAACATTTAACAGTTTGTAAAGTTGTAAAGCAATTTTTTTAATTGACGATTGAAATGTTGAAATTTTGTTAATGCCGAAATTTGAATTTGCAGTTATAGGTTTAATTTGTATG
>CAZDEU010000151.1:0-6200 GCA_964504265.1 uncultured Bacteroidales bacterium | reverse complement strand
AAAAAATAACAAAAACATATTCTTAGGTTTCATAAATAACCTATTTTTGTATTAATAAAATTTTTATTTATGTATACTTTTAAAAATAATGAAACAGAGAGAGAATTTATAAAATGGATTAAAAATTATCCTGAAAGCGAAAATCCTTATGATAGAAAACGTTTTTATGATTTTATTTATTCTTACGTAAAAAACAAAGAAACAATTAAGAAACAAGAACTTGCTGAAATCGTAATTGATAATACAACTTGGATAGATAATGATTTTATTGATGAATTTGTTGATAAAAAAATTGATGAAATAAATAATCTAAAAGAAATTTTTGATTATCTATTGACATTAAATCGTATTATATTAAAATAGAGATTCTATAAATCAATTAAATTATTGATTTATTTCAACATAGGTGTCGTTGTCTAATTGATAGGTTTTACCTGTCCATGTATCACATTTTATATAACCATCAGAATAAAATTTATACCTGTTTTTAAGCAATGTTAGAAAAATGATTGAAAATATTAAAATAATTCCTAAAATAAGTGTTATTTTCCCAAAAACTGTTTTTAAAAAGTCTTTCATATTTATTATATTATTTAGTTCACCTCTTAATTATCTTTCCGAAACAAGTGAGGTGTATTAACTTGTCTCAGAAATAGTTTAATTATTTATTCAACCAAAGGTTCACAATAAACCTTTGGAACAATCTTATCTCTCATAACAGCTTTGCCATTAAAATGACGTGAAATGTTTTGGATAATATCGTTGTAATTATCTTTTACCGTTTCGTTTCCTTTATTATCTGTTTCTTTAATTTTATAATAAAATGGTTTAATGGAAACACAATTTTTATGTTCAAAGAGTGTGTTTAGCAACACTCTGTCTGAAATTCCGCACGAATGCCCGAAAAGAAATAGTTGGTATTCATCTTTATCTATAAATTTAAAAAGATTATTATAATTACTGGTTTCCATATACTTATAAGATTTCAAATTTTCTAAATATTCATTTTTGTTAATATTTACAATCTTTTCATAATTATCGTCCATTTCATCTCCATAGCCAAAAATAATAGGATTTTCTTCAAAATTATTTAATTCTCCATGAATATGAATGCTTTCTATATTAATATTTTTAAAATCATCAGAAGAAAAAAATGAGTCAAATATAAGATGTTCTATATTAGAATAATAATTTTCGGTTGATGTATAATTAAAATTTAAAAACAAAATATTTTCCGGTTTTATTCTATCTTCTTGTCCTAATTTTGTTGTTAATTGAAAATCTCTTAAATTAAAATTAGAATAAATTATTTTTCCAATATTTCGAATTAAAAATATATCATTTTTTTTTAATCTTAAAAATTCTTTTTTAAGATATTCAACTAAATATTTTTTTATTTTATCAAAATCCGCATTCAGGCTTTGAATATCTTTATAAGCATAATTTCTGTTATGATCGGATTCTGAAATATAATCTGGATAAACAATTTGTTTTAAAGAATCGTAATATTCCATTTCAATATCTACCCAGTTAATTTCTTTTTTTCTTTTATTGGATTCTTTATCATCTTGATTATATAATACCTCCGTTATTTTACCTAAAAATTTGTTTTTAAATATAATATTACTTTTCCCATATTGATTTGTTACCACTTTTTTTAATTTCTCATAATTATCAATAATCTCTAAAATGTTATATAATGGATCAATTTTGATATCATTATCATTATAAACTCTATTTTGATAATCACCTAAGGATTTTGATCTTTCAATGATTAGTTTTATTTTTCCCTTCCAAAGATCATCAATAAAGTCTTTATATCTTGTTTCCAATCCGTGAGCTAAATCAAATCCATTTCCAATAAGTATAATTCTATTCATAAACAGGGTGTTGGGTTACTTGTGATTTTAATAAATTTTTAACAAAAATAAAAAATATTTTAATACAAAAAGCGAAAGAAGCGAACAATCTGTAAAGAATAGTGTAATCTTTATCAGACAATATTAATTTGATTTATTTAAAATAGTAGCTATAAATTCTCATTATTTCTATGAAACCGAAATGCTCGTCTAAAACCAGCTTCAACAGCTTCTTTTACTGTAAAAGCATACATTTCGTCTTTATTTTCAATTTTCGTTCGGTCGTATTGTTGATCAAATGGTAAATGATATATTTTTTCGTTGTTATTTACATTACATTTTATTCTTGGAAAAACTCCCAAATCAATTTTATGAACAGTTACTTTTAGTGTTTTTGCAAATCGTTTTGCAGTTTCAGATAAATTAATGTTAGTTACAAAAACAGGTTCTACCACAATATTACCATTTGAGATTCTATTATTTAGGTCATATTCAACTGTTGACCCATATAATTGAGCAATATGTTTTTCATGAATTAATTTTGTCTCAGACCAATATTTACATTGAACAATAAGAATTTTATTTTTATCAAAAACAATTAAATCACGTCCCATATCTTCTAATTTCTTTTCAATACCAAATTGAATAACATTACATCCTTCAGAACGATAACGATAAGCAATATACATTTCGTAATCACGTCCAATTTGCCATTTTGTTTTATTTGGCCGATTTATATAAATATCTAAAGCTTTCTGATTTCTATCATCTATACTCAAATTAGCATAATCTTCTTTTGAAACATAATCTCTTACTCTATCGTAATCATTTTGTAAATTATCAAGGGTTGTAAAATCGTTTAATTGTTTAATTGATTCAAAATCTTCAATATAAGTTGATAGTTCCGGAAATAATCCACATAATACCTCATATTTATAAAGCATTTGTTTGTATTGCTCATGATAAAGTTTTGATTCTTGTTTTAACTCTAAAATTCTTTTTGCTTCTTCTAAAGCAGGACGTTTTTTTGTTTGAAGATATTCGGCAGATATATCGTATTGTATGAACTTAAAATCAGCTACAAGTTCAGTTAAATATTTAACAGAAACATCACTTAAGGTTGACATAGAATTATAAAATTCATCTTTTAATTTTATACATTCCAATAATTTTTTTCTTTCGGTTTCTAATTCTGAAATATGAGAATTTTGATTGTTTAATACTATATTTTTAGAATTTATATTTTCAGTTAATTGTTTTATTTTATTATCTAATGTTAAAATTGCAGTATCTCTTTTTCTTAGTTTTTCATTTATAGAATTTAAAGTTTCATTTAATTGTTTTATTTCAACTTCATTTTTTGATAGTTGCGAATTTTTATTAGTCAATTCTACATCTTTGCTTTTGATAATTTTTTTGTTGCTATAAATAAGTGCAAATGAAATTATTACACATATTGAAATGATTGATATCCAGGACCAATAATCTTGAATGGAATCAAAATTTAACTCAAAAATCTTATATAAAATTACTAAGCCTAAGATTATAAATATTACTATCCATATAACACAACCTGTATTAAGGAAACTATTATTTATTTTATCCTTATCCATATTGCTAATTATAAATTAATGATTAAATAATATTAAAGTTATTATTAATATAGGGTTTAATTAATTGTATAAGATTCATTTCGGAAAATTAAATTATACGTATTTATTAAATCCTTTTCTTTTTGTGTCATTATATTGAATTTCTGTTTTAATTTTGGATTTACTTCTATTAAATCTGTGATTGTAATAGCAATTAATAATGCCGTTTCTATAATTCCATTTTTAATAATAAGTTCAATCATTTCACCAGAATCTTTATATAAGTCTCTTAATTGGTAAATTGAGATTGATGATGAATGCGAAAACCATGATAAATAATTATATAAATTAATAAAATATTCTTTCTTTATTCCTGATTTATCCAATAATTCTTTCCACGAATATTTTATATATGTTTTTCCTCTAAAACCAAATTTCCAGTCTTTAGAAATTTGATTGAGAAAAGTTTTTCTTTTATCTTCGTCTATATTTTGATAAATTATACTATTCTTTATTTGATTTACAAGTTCATTTATTCCTTTTTCGTCGTTTTCTTGAACTGATCGCCCTTCGGATTTTTGGATACTGAATGTCATTTTTATTCTTTGTCTCAGACCATATTGCGACCATATTTTAAATCTGATTTCTTTTTCTTCTTCTGTTTCAGCAAAATTTATATGGTTCATTGTTAAATAACATTCCAACAAACTTCTAAGTATAACATTCAATGAAATCGGACAAAACATATTACTTTCTTTATAATTTTTAATTGGATAACTTAGATTTTTTAAACTTTTTAAAATTGCTGAGCCATGTAATAACACCTTTTTTACTAAAAGATTTGAATTGTTAAGTCTTTCATTTTCTAAATGTAAAATTTCATTTGTTCTATCAAACATTAGAGTATTTGCAAGTAATAGAATTTCTTTCAAATTATTTACACATAATATCAAATCACTTTCTAAGATTTTATTCATCGTTTTTATTTCTTCAATATTTCTCATTTTAGTTTATACCTAAATTTATTTTACAAAGTCAACTTTCAACCATTTTTATGCACTATAATCCTTTATATATTTAAATTCTATTCATATAGAATTTAAAAGTTTTTCACAAAAGTAAACAATAAATTTCTACCTAAACCAAAAGGGGAGAAATATTTTAATCAAATATATTTTTCCTTTTACTTCTTCCTTATAGGTCTAAAAAGACGTCTTACATCTTTTAGACGATATTTAGTTTCGTTTAGTAGCGTTTTTCTTTTGGGTATTCGTTCGAAAGAAAAATTGTTTAGGACGGATAGGTTTTTACCGATATAAGAACTTTTGTTAATGCCATTTAAAGGGGATTGAGAGTATAATGTATGTTTGGCAGTTGCATCAATGCATTTGCAATGCGAGTGCGGTGGCATTGTTTGGGGTCTTTTTCAAAACAGGTGAGAGCCACACGTGTATCCTTATCAATTATTTCTTTTATTTTGAGTAGTGCTGCTTTGTTGTTTTTTAAGGTAGTGTTTTCATATAGTTCAAATAATAGATCATAATCATGTTGCGATTCCAACTGCCGACGGTTTTCGGATGCAATTCCCAATTCGGGCATATGAATATATTTTATACCCACTCCTTCGCAGGCTGTTTGCAATTGTTTTTTCGAAAAACCGTATTTCTGACTGTACGCATTTTTCCGGACATCACACAATACCTGGATATCGTTTATTATTAGTTTGTTGATATATGTTTCGAGCGCAAGACCTTCATAGCCGATTGTAAATAATGCGGGTTCGGTAAACGTCCTTTTTTGTTTTTGAACCAAAGCCAATTCTTCGGCTGTTAACAGTTCGGCTGCAATACTGCTTTTAATGGCATAATAAGGATAGTGTTGATAGGTATAACGTATTAAATCGGTTTGACTTAAATGTCCGAATTTTTCTTTTACCTCAATGAATGCTTGTTTGTCGAATATATCCAATTGCGATAAATAATTGCCGGATTCTTTTCGTTTTAGGTAACGTCCGTGGGCATTTTCCGTTATTTCAAGGTAGCCGTATTTTTGTAGGGTTGACAAATCTTGATTTGCTTGAAACGAAAAACATCCGTAACGATAGGGAATAAAATCAAAGGTTTTGACGGTTTGCTTACGAGTAAACAAAAACAAGTATTTCTGCAAACTTTTTGCCGTTAATTGTCCATCAAACAATTCTAACAATGCCAATAATATTTTTCTTCGGTAGTACATATGTGCAAAAATACAAAATTATTAATATTTATCGGTTTTAATAGTAGGAATCTTTTTGTTTTTTTGATAACTGTCAAATCAACGTATTATATATTCGCTGTCATGCGGGTCATTTCGGTTTCTGTTTATTGTTCGGATTGAATGTATCCTCCTTCCATTTTACCGGATTGTTGACAATGTATTCGGATATTTGTTGATATGCCGTTTCATTTCGGATTATATGGTCGTGGAAACGAGGTTTAGCGAATTGGTCAATACTGCAATTTTATCAATTAGCGGCAGGGGAACGACTGCTTTGCAGGTGAAAAAAAGCATAAACATCATCAATTTCCAAGAGCGCTCTTGACTTCGATCCGTGCGTTAGAAAATGCACATCGGGTAACGCTCGGATGCCATCCAAGAGCGCTCTTGACTTTTAGGCGAGTTCCATCGCTTTCGGGGTTTTGTGCTTTATTTTAAGCAATTTGGAAGCATTTCTAAAAAGCCTAAACACTTGTCATAATTTAATTCATAA
>CAZDEU010000150.1:0-6205 GCA_964504265.1 uncultured Bacteroidales bacterium | reverse complement strand
TCAATTCCATACTCTTTTATTTTACGATATAAAGTACGCTCAGAAATACCCAATTCTTTTGCGGCATTTTTGCGTTTCCCTTTATGACGTTCAAGAGCTTTAACAATTAATTCCTGTTCTGTTTTTTGAAGCGACAGATTTTCTTCAACAACTTCTGAATCTATAATAGGCTCTGAATGTGTAGCATTATAACTCTCATATTCAACTTCAGGATGTTTTGTATCGCGAAGCCCAATATTAAGATTATCTTTATGATAAACATCGTGAAAAAGAGATTGTTCGGCTTTGGCAATAACTTCGGGATTAACATTATTTTCAATAATATCGGCAACTAATTTTTTTAGTTCAAAAATATCTTTTCGCATATCGAAAAGAACTTTGTAGAGCAGTTCACGTTCGTCAAGAGGATTTGCTTTAGCACCATTAAACAATACAGGCAAGTCTTTGCCTGCTGTTTCGGGCAGATATTTTTTAAGAGTATCGGCAGTAATAACACGATTTTTTTCAATAATAGAAATCTGTTCTGTAATATTTTTCAACTGGCGAATATTACCTTGCCAGCGATAATTAACCATTAACGCTTGAGCGCTATCTTCAAGCTGTAAAGACGGCATTCTATATTTTTCAGCAAAATCGGATGCGAATTTTCTGAAAAGTAAAACAATATCTTCTTTTCTATCTCTAAGCGGTGGAATAATAATAGGAACAGAGTTTAATCTGTAGTATAAATCTTCTCTAAATCTACCGTGACTAATAGCATCAGTAATTTTGACATTAGTAGCAGCAACAATTCTGACGTTGGTTTTTAAGACTTTTGACGCACCAACTTTCATATATTCGCCTGATTCAAGTACTCTAAGCAAACGTGCTTGTGTAGCAAGAGGGAGTTCAGCAACTTCATCTAAAAAAATTGTACCGTTATTAGCTTCTTCAAAATATCCTTTTCGCGAGTCGTGAGCGCCAGTAAATGAGCCTTTTTCGTGACCAAACAATTCTGAATCAATAGTTCCTTCGGGAATAGCACCACAGTTAACAGCTATGTAGGAACCATGCTTGCGTGGACTTAGCTGATGTATAATCTTTGGAAAAACTTCCTTGCCTGTCCCACTCTCGCCTGTAATTAAAACAGAAAGATCAGTAGGAGCTACTTGCATAGCAATATTTATAGCCCTTTCTAAAAGAGGCGAACTACCTGTAATACCAAAACGTTGTTTTATTGATAATATATCCATTGTTACAACGAACTTAATCAAATTATATATACCGCACAAAGTTAATTATTTTATGCGAATTTTTAATAAAACAAAAAAGAAGATGGAATAATTCCTGCTTTAAAACTTTTCAAAAAACTGCCATTATGTGAATAAATCATAACATCCCCTTTTTGTACATAATCTATTGCATCGGAAACGAAAATATTATTAGTGTTATTATCAATACCAAAACCGTAAAAATTTTTATTGCCATGTTCTATAAAAGCTTGAGCAGGTAATGTATTTTCATTTACCGACATTCTGAAAATATCATTATTAAGAAAATACAATGTATCAAGACTTTTATTTATTTTAATTTTGTTCCATATATTTAATGGTATATCGAAATTTAATATTAATTCATTATTATTATTTGATAAATTGATTTTTTGAAGACTTCCTAAAATTTCAGGAGAATAATTACCCATAGAAATTACCCACAAAAAGTTATTTTTATCAATTACCATAGAATTTGGAGCATAAACAGTTTTAATACTATCAATAATTTCATCAATAGATGTATCAATAATATATATGTATTCATTTGTTGTATTTGAAACATATACTTTATCGTTATGTAAAATCATTTCCTCTGTGTTGCCATTACATTTAATTGAATTAATTTTTGTATAATTATTAATATCAATAACATAAATACTGCCTGACCACATATCAGTAATATATGCTTTGGATGAATTAATTCCCAAAAAATACCGCGGCGATGTAAGCCCTGTAATTGTGGCAATACTTTTAAAATCGGCAGGGTTAATAACTTCTACTTTGCCTGAATTATTAACAACAATATATAATTTATTATCATAAATACATAATGATTGCGCAACATCGCCAAGAGGACGGTCATTAGCGTAAGAAAACACATCGGTAGTTACACTTTCGTCAGAATATTTGTAATAACTAATACTTGCATTACCCCATTGAAAATTACCTTCATTCAGAATAAAAACGCCAGTACCTGAAATTATTGAAACTTCCTTTTCGGGTTCTGTATCATTGTTTTTTTTACATGAATTAAAAACAACGAATAGAAATATTATCGACAAACAAAATATAATATTCTTTAATAACTTCATTTTATTGGGTTAAAATAATTTTAAAAATATTATTTTTATTATCTGATGTAATATTCAACATATATAAGCCTGCTGATATATCATTAAGATTCAAAACAGTTTTAGGTGTTGTTATTTCAGATTTATAAACAAGACTTCCATTTATATTATAAATTTTAACATCAGATTGTTGAAAATTATTTTGCAAAGCAACAATATTTATATTTCTATCATTGCCAACAATTGTAGGGAAAACTTTAAAAGTTTCTTTGTTTTTAGAGATTTTTTTAATACTAAAAGTTTCATTTTGATGAATAACTCCTACAGCATCAAGGTCGAAACCACCTGAAGAAAAAGGTGTAGCCCAAGGGTCATTTATTATATGTCCAAAAAAATCATAAGTAGCATAAGCAGGCTGTATGCAACCCACAACATCAATTATTTTAACTGCAATAATATGATTAACATCTAATCCTGCAACATCTGATAATTCTTCCAAATCGAAGGGAGTGCCATATAAAGCTTTGTATTTACCTGCCAGATTATTTATTTTTGTAGCATCAAGCGTTCCGAAGCTTGCAATTTGTTGCCATGCTGAAGTATGAGATATGGCAGGGAAACGAAAAAAGTTAACACTATCGGAACTAACTTCTACAAAAGCCAATTCAAGAAAATTATCATCAAAAGAATTTTCAAAAACAGCAAAATCATAACCGGGTCCATTAATAATTGGTTTAGGAAAGTATAATATAGCATAACCACTGTCGCCAAGACTTACAATACCGTTTTCACCTGCTTTGCCAGTAGCAAAATAATCAGAACCTGCATTAACATAACCTGATAAAGGGTTTGAAATATCTTTATATCCCCTTGTTACAATACATGAATCAGCCCATGCAACAAAAACACTACTGTCTTTATGTATTGCGGATGTTCCTTGTTGCCCTGCGGGCGGGTGAAACTTTCCGTGTTCATTTACAATAAAATCATCAATACAGAAAAATCCAGGAGTATTCATTCCCCAAGCTCCTGTATCAGAAGATGTTAAATATAAGAGCAAACTATCGGAAGCTCCAAGTGCAGATAAATCAACCCATTCCCAAGTATCAATAATATAATCTTGCATATTATCCTGAAATCTATAATCGGCAAGATAAAAACCTATTGTATCAGACGTATTACCATTAATATAATTAACAATATTAAGCAAAAACCAGTCGGGGTCATCGCCTGTGGTGCCACCAAATTTTTTTGAAAAGAAATCTCCTTCTTTTATAGCATAATAAGCATAGCTTGAATTAGTTATATAAAATCCAGACATTGTACTTCCTGCATGAAAACCGCTTAATCTTATAACTGAAGGAGAATAACCAATTGTATAAGTCAACGAATTGTAGCCCCCACCTGTAATTGAACTAAATCGGTTGTCATATCCTTGAGTTGAATCATCACGCATTGTAGAAATTATGAACCCTTGCCACGATTGCCAGAGCGGGTCATAAATATTGGGGAAAAAAGCAGCTCCACTGTTATAACCACCCAAAAGGTCAGAACCATCAAGAATAGTATCTAAAGGCAAGGCAAATTCCTCGAAAGTTGATGTAGTTTGCGAAAATATTTCACTAATACTTAATGCTATTGCCAAAGCTACAACAATAATAATTTTTTTAATTTTTTGATTTTGGTTCATAATTTAACTTTTAACTTTTACTGACATTCCTATTTGATAATTTAAAGGCGGCATTGGTCGCCACTCCGTTATTTGATATTGATTATTAAAAACATTATCAATACGAAAAAAGAAATTAGTATGTAATATTTTATATTTAATCGATTTACTAATGCTTATTGCAGAATAATTAAAAGGTTCTAAAAATGATGTATTATCGGACGATGTATATCTTTTGCCAGAAATGTGGTAATACCAATTGAAATTTAATTTTTTGAATAATAATGAGAATGAGGAGTTTGCACTATATAACGGGGTGTAAATTAATTGTTTCCCATCAGAATCATTTGTTGATGTATTTGCTGTTTCCCCTGTAGCTCTATTGTAATTCCCTGATAATCTTATGTTTAATGATAAATTTTCAGATATTTTAAATCTAGAAAAAAAATTACATTCTGCTCCTCTGCTCCATACTTCTGACCAGTTGCCCGCTGTCCAAACACTACCCTCGGGTAACCACATAATGCGGTTGTAAATATTAGAATTATAAACAGAAAGTAATATTTCGGGCTTAAATGCAGATATAGTTGATGCCCATTTTATTGATATTTCCTGATTGTAACCACTTTCTGGTTCTAAATATTGATTACCTCCAGGTTTCCAATATAAATCATTAAAAGATGGATACCTGAAATTTCGTGATGCTGAAGCTCTTAAAATTAGATTTCGATTTAAATTTTTATTTATTCCAAATGAATATAAAAATGGCGAAAAAACTGAATTATAATATTCTTCGCGGGCAGAAGCTGAAAAAAATAACGTTTTGCCCGCATACCATTTTATATATGCAGCAAAAGAAGTTGAGTTTCTTTTTGCGTCATCATTATAATCAGTAGAATTAATTTGCTCGTAAGTATTATTGAGCATTAATTTTAATGTTAATTTTTTAAATATATCAAAACTGCTTTCGGCTTCAATCATCGACAAATCGCTTTTATGAATTGATGTATATAACTGCAAGTCAGACGAATATTTAAAAATATTTTTAAAGTATGCAGTTTTAATCATAAAATATTCATTTTTTTTAAATATTTTCCATTCAGCTATTGTTCTTGCGAATTTTTCGGATTGTTGTTCATGATTGTTAATAGTAAGCATTGTAGGAGGAATTTGCTGAAGGTTTGTCTGCAGCCAACTTCTTAAACTCAATATTTGATTGTTTTTAATATTGATATAAATTTCAGGCATTATTCCAGCTTGACTCCCTTTGGCATTAATCAATTTTTCGCTTGGAGAACCTGACTTTGCTATATTTTTATAAGTAAAATTATTATCAATATTTTGATTAAAAGCTCTTATTGATATAGCTGTTTTTCCAATATTAACCGAAGTTTTAATATTATCGCGTTTTAAATTATAGCTTCCAGTATTTTTTTCATAAAAAAATGTAATACCAGTATCAGTTTCGTGATTTTTGTTTTCGATATTTATAGTTCCTCCAATTGAGCCACTGCCCCAAACAGTAGAACTACCACCATTTTGCACTGAAAATTCATCTGCAAAAAAAACAGGAATTAACGAAATGTCGCTTTGCCCGTTCATCGAATTATTAATATTTATCCCGTTCCAGTTAACAGTTGTTTGTGATGCCGATGTTCCTCTTACCGATACACTTGACAACATTCCTGGTCCATACGATTTAATATTTGCTAAGCCAAAATTGCTCAACAAATCGCTTATATTACCGCTTTTATAATCTGCAAGTAAAAGAGAATCTGCAAATATACTTTCAGAAAAATCAGACGAAAGTGAAACTTTATTCGACTTAACATAAACTTCTTTTAGTACAATAGTGTCATTATATTGTGCTTCTATACGGCTACAAAACAAAAAAAGCATTATAAAACATAAACGGTTCATATCAATACTTTTGACATATATAACCATAGATATCAGAAAACAGAGTAAAAAACAGAATAAGTTTCTGTTCTTCGCTTTTTCTCCGAAAGCTACGAACTAACAATAATGGCAGGTCTTCTGACTTACTCTCTCTTTACCTGCCTTCACATTTATAAAAACATTGGCTTAGGGTTGGCAAAGAGTATTAACAGAGCTTACAGCATCGGGAAATGTCCGGGATTTGCACCTGGTTCCCTTTTAATTCTTATAAAATATTTTTTATAAAAAAACCATTATTGTGGCAAATGTAATAA
>CAZDEU010000149.1:0-6322 GCA_964504265.1 uncultured Bacteroidales bacterium | reverse complement strand
GATAACGACAGGTATAACAAAAGAGAGGAATATAGCAAAGACAGCGGAAATGAGAGAAATTCACAGCAAAAATTCATAAAATTACCACGCGACCCACGCGAAAGGAAAGAATATTTTGATAAAAAAAATAAAGACAAAGACAGTAAATATTCAGACAAAAAAGGGGAATCTAAATATTACGGTAAAGAGTTAGGACGCGACAAAGAATACAACAGAGATAAAAAAAGCAGATATAACAAAGAAGACAAACCATATTACAAAAACAAAGCTAAACGTTCAGAAAACAGCGATATAATTAGACTTAATAAATATATTGCAAATGCAGGTATATGTTCAAGACGCGAAGCTGATGAACTGATACTTTCAGGAGTTGTTAAAGTTAACGGAGTTGTTGTTACCGAGCTTGGCACTAAAGTTAGTCCTAACGACAAAGTTCAATACGGCGACCAAACACTTAGCGGCGAAAAGAAAAAATATCTGCTACTTAACAAGCCTAAAGGTTATATTACTACAGTTGATGACCCCGAAGGGCGTAATACTGTTATGATGCTTATTAAAAACGCTTGCAGCGAAAGAATTTACCCTGTAGGTAGATTAGACAGAAATACTACAGGATTATTACTATTTACTAACGATGGCGAAATTGCCAAAAAACTTACTCACCCTAAATATCGTATTACGAAAATTTATCATGTTGAACTTGATAAATCTCTTAAACAAGCCGATATGATTAAAATTACTGAAGGAATTGAATTAGACGGCAATACAATTCAGGTTGATGCGTTAGAATATGTAGACAAAGGTACGGATAAAAAGAAAGTGGGAATAGAGTTACACTCAGGGCAAAACAGAGTAGTTAGACGAATTTTTGAAAGCCTTGATTATAACGTAACTAAACTTGACAGAGTTCTTTTTGCCGGTTTAACTAAAAAAGATTTACCCCGTGGACACTGGCGTTTCCTTACCGATGAAGAAGTAAATATTTTGAGAAGAATTCGCTAATAATTGTTTTTCCGTATGCAAGGAAAGGGTAATAAAAAAAATATTTACCTTAAATACCTTAAAAAAACTCTTTTAAGTGTTATTGCTTTATTTTTATGTTTTCTAATTATAATAGCTCTTGTAGCTTATTTTAATCAGGAGAAAATTAAAAATTATATTATTGAAGAACTAAACAAACAACTTGACACTGAACTACTTGTAGAAAAAATTGAGTTTTCGGTTTTTAAACGCTTCCCTTATGCCTCAGTTGTGTTTTATAGTGTAACTGCTAAGGATGCTGTAAACACAAAAAATAAAGGAGATTTACTTAAAGCCTCCAATATTTATATGCAATTTAATTTATGGGACATTTTAAGAGATAAATATAAAATATCAAGAATTGAAATTACTGATGCTCATATCAGATTAATTATTTTTAAAGACGGTACCGACAATTATCATTTTTGGAAAACTTCAGATACAACAAACGAAAATAGTTTTTCATTTTATTTGCAAAAAGTATTACTCAATAATACTCATATTTCTTATGTCGATTACATTGCAAATAATGATTATTCAATATATGTTAAAGAATCAATACTTAACGGACATTTTGCTTCGGAAGAATATTCGCTTTACACTTCTGCAAATTGCTTTATTTACCATATAAAAACAGGTGAAAACATTTTTTTACATAATAAAAATGTAGATATTAATTTTAATTTAGATGTAAATAATAATACAGGTAATTACATATTTAAAAAAAGTAATTTATCGCTTGGCGATATGAAATTTATTGTTGATGGGAATTGGATTTCAAATAATTATGAACAATATATTGATATTAATATAAATGGCAAAAACATTAATCTTAGCGATTTTATAAAGGAAATACCTAACGATTACAAAAGCTTTTTAAACGATTTTGATATCAGCGGAAATATTGATGCAAAATGTAATTTAAAAGGAAGTCTTAAAAACAATAATATACCTGCAATTAACATTAATGCCGAACTTAAAAAAGGTAAATTTAAACAAAAATCAACTGGAGTAGCTCTTGAAAATTTGAATTTTTCATTTGTTTTTGATAATGGCGACAACAGAGGTCCTTCATCTTATTCAATAATTATTAATAATATAACTGGAAAAATTAAAAATGGTAATATTGCAGGCAATGTTAAATTAAAAAACATTAAACGCCCCGAAATTAGTTTAAATCTTAATGCTAATTTAGAACTTAAAGATTTGAATAGTTTTTTGAAAATTGATACAATTCAGGATATTAAAGGTTCAATAAACGGTAATATTTTCTTTAAAGGACAGGCAAATGCTTCAGGAAAATTTACTGCAAAAGATTTTGTAAATAGCGAAGTTAACGGTAATATTAACATTTCCGATTGCGATGTAAAATTCATAAATTCATCACAAATTATTAACAATTTATCGGGTAATTTTGTTTTTAATAATAACGATGTTAATGTTAATAATTTAAAAGGATACATTGAAATTTATGATATAAATAATAATACTTCTGTTAATGATTTTTCTTTAACAGGTTCTTTTACAAATTTGCTACCTTATCTTTTTATTAAAAATCAAAACCTTAACATTGATGCTGATTTTATTTCTAATAATATTGAAATGGATAAATTGCTTTCAGCATCCAATAACGCATCACCAAAAACTGAAAAACAATATTATTTAGAATTGCCCGAAGATATTAATTTTAATCTAAATGTTAATATCAAAAACTTTTCGTTCGACAGGTTTAAAGCAACTGACGCAAGTGGAAAAATCGTTTTAAACAACAAACAAATTGAAGCGACCAAAATACGTTTTTATACTATGGACGGCTATATTATGGCAAGCGGATTAATTGACAATAACCGTAACAATAATATACTTCTCAGTTGCGATTTGAACCTTGAAAAAGTTAATATTAATAAATTATTTTATCAGTTTTATAATTTCGGACAGGAAAGTATGAAAGACAACAATCTGAAAGGCAAAGTTAATGCTCAAATACAATTTGCCGCTTTCTGCAATAATTCACTTAATATTGATGTTAATACTGTTTATGTAAAAACTTCAATAAATATTGAAAATGGTGAGCTTATAAATTATAAACCTGTTCAAGGCTTATCATCTTATATAAAAGGCAGAGATTTATCGCAGATTAAATTTTCATCACTTAAAAACGAAATAGAAATCAAAGACAGAATAATTTATATTCCTTCGATGGAAATAAAATCATCGGCATTAAATATGACTCTAAACGGCAATCATAACTTCGACAACGAAATTGAATATCATATAGGAATTTTATTGTCTGAATTAAAAAATCCTGATAAAACAAAAAAAGAAGAAGAGTTTGGACCCATTGAAGACGATGGATTACATAAAGGCAAATACTATTTTTTAATTACTGGAACTGTTGACAATCCTATTTATAAAAAAATTGACAAAACAGCTTATAAAGAAAAAATTATTACAGATATTAAAAAAGAAAAAGAAAATTTAAGAGAAATACTAAACAAAGAATTTGGTTGGGGCAAAAAAGATTCAGTTAAGAAAGGAAGCGTTAATAGTACAAAAGAAAAAGATGAATTCAAGAAAAAAGAAGGCAGCGGTTTTATTTTTGAATGGGAAGAAGATTGATTTATTGTAAAAAAATGATTTACTTGCATAAAAATCTAAAAAATTGAACATTTACACAAGAAAAAGACTTTGGAAATTTTTACTTCTTACTATTGGCGCTGTAATTGTTGCCATTGCTCTTTTATTTACCAATAATATTGTTAAAGAAGTTGCCATAAGCGAACGTCAACGTGTTAAAATATGGGCTGATGCTATTAGCCGCAAAGCTGAACTAGTAAATTACACTGATAAATTTTTTGAAAAAATTAAAGTTGAAGAACGCAAAAAAATTGAAATATGGGCTGAAGCAACTAAAAGAACTATCGCCGCCGACGAAAACGAAGACCTTACTTTCTATTCAAATATTATTGCAGGTAATAATACTATACCTGTTGTTGTTACCGACCAAAAAGGTATTATTACAACAGCTATAAATGTTGAATTTGATATTGATTCTGTTAAAACTCTTAGCGGTAACCTCAAAGCTGAGTTTACAAAGTATCCGCCAATAATTATTAATATATATGGAATTACTAATTATTTATATTATACCGACTCTCGTTTATTTACTGAACTTAAAAGAGTTTTAGACGACCTTACAGAGTCGTTTTTTAACGAAATTGTTAATAACTCTGCTTCGGTTCCTGTAATTGTTACTGACAGCACAAAACAAAATATTGTTACTTATGGAAATATTGATTCTGCAATGATTAGAGACAAGGAATATACTTCAAACCTTATGCTTTTAATGGAATCGCAAAATAAACCTATAGAAATTTCTCTTACTAATAAAGGGAAACAATATATATTTTATAAAGATTCATATTTTTTAACACAATTGCAGTATTATCCCTTTGTGTTTTTCGGAGTTATCGTTGTTTTTATATTAATTGCTTATTTAGTTTTTAGTACTGCAAGACGTTCGGAGCAAAATCAGGTTTGGGTTGGGTTGGCTCGCGAAACTGCTCATCAACTTGGTACGCCTATGTCATCATTGCTCGCCTGGGTCGAATATCTTAAAATTAAAGGCGTTGATGAAAATATTACCGACGAAATAAGCAAAGACATCAACAGACTCGAATTAATTACCGACAGGTTCTCAAAAATTGGCTCGCCACCTGTACTCGAAAAACATAATCTTAATAATGCCATAAAAGAAGTTGTCGACTATCTGAAAATAAGAACTTCACGAAAAGTTATTTATGTGCTAAATTTGCCAGTTGATGATATTATAATTAATCTTAATAAGCCTCTTTTTGAATGGGTAATAGAAAATTTATGTAAAAACGCTGTTGATGCAATGAACGGTATTGGCATTATTGAAATTGATGTAACAACAAGCGAAAAACACGTTTTTATTGATGTAAAAGATACAGGTAAAGGACTTTTACGAAGACAGTTTAAAACAATTTTCAATCCGGGATATACAAGTAAAAAACGCGGTTGGGGTCTTGGACTAACTCTTTCTGAACGTATTATTAAAAATTATCACAGAGGAAAAATATTTGTAAAATCGTCAAATGTTAACAAAGGTACTGTGTTCAGAATTATTTTAAACAAGAATGATTAGCGTTCAATGGCTGGTATTTATATTCATATTCCCTTTTGTAAAAACAAATGCAATTACTGTAATTTTTTTTCAGTTGCTTCAACATCTCAACTTAATCAATTGATTGATGCTATTAAAACAGAAGCTGTATTAAGAAAAGATTATTGTGAACATGAAGAAATTCAAACAATTTATTTTGGCGGTGGCACTCCTTCCCTCCTCAATTACAACCATTTACACGAAATTTTTGAGATATTAAAAGCAAATTATTATATTAATAATAATGCTGAAATAACTTTAGAAATTAATCCTGATGATGTTTCGGAACCGAAAGCTAATGACTGGAAATCATTGGGGTTTAATAGAGTAAGTGTCGGAACTCAGTCGTTTGATAATAATGTTTTGCAACAACTTGGCAGAAAACATAATTCAGATGCAGCATATAATGCACTCAAAACTCTTAAAAAATCGGGATTTGAAAATATATCAGCCGATGTTATATTTGGTGTTCCACAAATGAATAATCAACAATTATTGCATACATTAAATATTCTTATTGATTTTAAAATACCACATATTTCAGCTTACGCATTAACTGTAGAACCCAAAACTGCTTTGGACGTTTTAATAAAAAAAGGAAAAGAAATTGCACCCGACGAGGATGTTTTAGCATCGCAATTTTTGCTTACTATTGAAACGCTTCAGAAAGCTAAATATATTCATTACGAAATTTCTAATTATGCAAAAGACGGTTATTATTCAATTCATAATTCAAATTATTGGAAAAACAATAAATATATAGGGTTGGGGCCCTCTGCTCATTCATATAATTGCATTTCACGTCAATGGAATATATCTAATATTACTGAATATATTGAAACAATAAATTCAGGTATTATACCCGCCGAAAAAGAAATACTCAGCAATATTCAAAAATGCAATGAATATATACTTACTTCGCTTCGTACAATTTGGGGCACCGACCTTAATAAAATTAAAAATATATACGGAGATAATATATATAATCTGATTAAATCAAATTCTTTAAAATATATAAAAAATAATATGTTGATTAATAACAACGAAGTTCTATATTTAACCGACAAAGGCAAACTATATGCCGACAAAATCTGTTCTGATTTGTTTGTTGAATGA
>CAZDEU010000148.1:0-6381 GCA_964504265.1 uncultured Bacteroidales bacterium | reverse complement strand
CGCTTTATATTAAAAAATTACAAAAACTTAGCGCCTTCGTGTCTTTGCGGTGAAAGGATTACCGCTAAGACGCAAAGAAATACAATTCGCTTTATATTAAAAAATTACAAAAACTTAGCGCCTTCGTGTCTTATATCTGTTTTTTCTTAAACGCAAAGAGAAAAGGACAATTTAAAAACAGAACTTTCAATAGTACGAAAGAGGTTGGATATAATTTATCAGAACAATTAAATAATATTGATGAAAAAACCGTGAAATCATTAAGTCAATTCTCATGGATTTTATCTGCTATTTGATAGCGGTTTGGTATAAGAATAAAGGCAAAAGAGCTGATTGTAGAATCATAACTTATGCTATTTTAACTTCAGTTTTTGACAAAGAAATTTTATTTATTGCTGTTTATGATAAAAATGATATTGATAATATTTCAATTAATAAAATACGTTCAAAAATTAATGACTTCGGTTTTTAATTCTTATTAAAAAAATTCTTGCAATTCTCTTGCAGTAATTTCTTTTACCAGCTCAAAACCTTGTTTTTCTAATACCGACCAAACACATGTATAATTATCTTCTAATTTATTATATTTTTGCCATTGCAAAAAATTGTACATATTAGGTTAAATATATTTTTGAAGTGCTTAACTTAAATACATAAAAAAAAATATTAAGTTTGCATTTTATGATATAAAACCACATAAAAATGTTTAATAAAGCGTAAATTTAAATAAATTATATGAACAACGCCGACTACATAATAGATTTAGCACTTAAAGAAGACATTGGTGATGGCGATCACAGTTCGCTTTCTACAATACCACAACATAAAAATGGCAAAGCGCAATTATTAGTAAAAGAAAATGGCATTCTAGCAGGCGTTGAAATAGCTAAAAAAGTTTTTAAGAAAGTTGACCCAAACCTTGTTGTAAATGTGAAGATAAATGATGGAACACATATACAAAAAGGCGACATTGTTTTTGATGTTGAAGGTTCAGCAATATCAATACTTTCATCTGAGCGTACTGTTTTAAATTTTATGCAAAGGCTTAGCGGTATTGCTACAAGTTCATATCGAGTTTCATCATTATTAAAAGGAATGCACACAAAGGTATTGGACACACGGAAAACCACACCAGGTATGCGGGAATTCGAAAAATATGCAGTTGCTTTAGGTGGCTGTTATAATCACCGAAGAGGTTTATGGGATATGATTATGATTAAGGATAACCACGTTGATTATGCAGGTGGCATTACACAAGCTGTGAAAGCGTCCAAAGAATACTTGAAACTAAAAGGCAAAAAATTAAAAATTGAAGTTGAAGTCCGCAATATGACAGAGCTTAAGGAAGCTATTAAGGCAGGTATTGATAGAGTAATGTTAGATAATTTTACACCAGAAAACTTACATAAAGCAGTTAAATTTGTTGCAGGCAGAATTGAAACCGAGGCTTCGGGCGGAATAAACGAAAACAACATACTCGAATATGCTTACAGCGGCGTTGATTACATTTCGATGGGTAGTTTAACCCACCAAATTAAAAGTCTTGACCTTAGTCTTAAAGCTGTTAATTACTAAATATTATTTTTGGAAAATTATTTATTATATGATTGATTTGAGATAGTTTCACCTAAAAGTGTAGTTCTATGTGCTTTAATCTCAATATTATTGCCAATTATAGTACCTGGCGATATATGTGAATGAGAACCTATAACAGAATCGTGATCAATAAGCGTCATAGCATTAACAATAACATTAACACCGAGCTTAACATTAACACCAATTACAGAATTTGCAAGAATTATTGCCCCCTCTCCTATTGATGTATTTAAAGAAACAACTGCTGAAGGGTGAACAACAATAGCAGCTTTTAAACATCTTATATATTTTTTGAACATATATTCTCGTTCTTTATTATGTTCAAAAGCAACAATATAAAAATCAGCATTTTTAGATATAATATCTATATCGTTAGTTTTGCAAATAACAGGCAACCCATCATCTAAAACAGTATTGACAGGCCATGCATCATCTGCAAAACCTATAATTTTATATCTGTTTTGCTTAAAAGCAGCATCAGCTATAACTTTCCCAAACTCTCCAGCACCTATTATTATTAATTTATTATTCATATAATTTTATTTGTTGTAAATATACAAAAAAAAACATTAAATGTCAAGTACCACTAACAAATATGCAGGGCAAACGCATGAATAAAAAAGTAATACTAAACCGCTATCAAGATAATGAAAAAATTTTATATCTTTGCAAGAAAAAGATATGAGAAAACTAAAAATGGAATCACATTATAGTGATGCAGATTTAAAAGAAATTATGAATAATCAAACCACAGTTAGAGCTTTTCAAGACTGGCAAATTATTTATTTAATTCAAACTAATAAAGACAAAACAGCCGAAGAAATTGCTATTATCTTAGGCATTAATAAGAGCAAGATTTATAGGATTGTACGAGAATACAATACTCACGGAAAATCATGGAAACCTTATGATAATTGGGGTGGCAGAAGAGAGAAAAGATGCTTGTTTTCCTTAGCAAAAGAAGCTGAAATTTTAAAAGAAATTGAAGAAGATGCATTATTGGGTAAAATATTGATATACAAGCATATAAAGACAATTATTGAAAAAAAAGCGAATAAGCCCGTTTCAGATGATTATGTATGGGATTTATTTAAAAGGCATGGTTGGAGTAAAAAAGTTCCACGACAATATCATCCCAAAAGAAACGAACATGAACAAATAGAGTATAAAAAAAACTCAAAGCGAATATGGATGCCAAATCGTTAGAGTTTAACAAAGGCGATACTCGTCCTATAACGGAGCTTACTGTCAGCAAAGACGTTTTTTCTCCTCTATAGCCTTTTATTTGCAAGGTGTTCAGCGGTTTGAGAAACTGTTTTATTCTTAGCTACTTTATATTGTCATATTTAATGCGTTAAAAATTTCTTTGGTATGCTTAGGCAAATTTGTTGGTCGGATTTGCATTTTCATTCCTTTAAAAAGATATTCCATTGCCTTACGATACGTTCTTTGAATAAACATAATTATCAATTTTATATCTTAGCTACAAAAATAAATATAAAAATTATATTCAAAACATTTTAATATTTTTTAACTTAGCTACATATTTTTATGTAAAAAAAAAACTCTATGCCTTGGCATCATTAAGGTTAGCTATATTTTATGTTGGATTTAGACAGGAAGTTCCATTAATAACGAAAATAACTGACCATTTTATTTATTTTTTTCAAATGAAATTGAAGAGGACTTATAAAAATTAGCAAATATTGAAAACTAATTATTTATAATACTTTTAAATTAAAATTTGAGAAATAAAGCTTTGTATAACCTTACTGTGTAAGTGACAACAAATTGTCAATAATTAAACTTTAGGTTGGTATTTAATTTTCATATAAAGTTTTTGCATTTTTTTTATTTTTTCTTCATAATAAAACACTTTTTATTAAATTTGAAAAATTTTTAATTAACTATGCGATATGGAAGACATCATTAACACATTGTACGAACTTAATAAAAATCGCAGAAGTTACGCCTTTTGTGTTATTACCTATACCGAAGGCTCAGCACCGCGTAAAGCAGGTTCAAAGATGCTCGTTTTTGAAGATAAAACTTCAATTGGTACTATTGGTGGTGGTAGTATTGAGAAAAAAATTATTGATGAATGCCCCGATATTATTGCAAAAGGTAATGCTGTAAAGCGTGTTTATAATCTTGATGAAGACCTTGATATGAATTGTGGTGGTTTAATGGAAATATATATTGAACCAGTTAAACGTACTCCATCCTTATATATATTTGGTGGCGGTCATATTGGAAAAGCACTTTCAAAATATGCTCCCGACATGGGATTTCAAGTTAGTGTGTTCGATAACCGCAAAGGTATAAAAAACTCTTTTAACGATAATATTGATGTAATAGAAGGCGATTATTTTGAGTCTATTGCAAAAACTTCATTTGACAATGACACGTACATAGTTATTATAACTTATAATCATTTATACGATGAAGATATATTAGCTGCTGTTGCCCGCAAACCACACGCATATCTCGGAATGATTGGCAGCAATGTTAAAATACAATCAGCAAGAAATCGTTTTGAGAAAGAAAATATTCTTACTAAAGATGAATTGGATAAAATAAATATGCCCATAGGCATCCCATTTGCTGCTGAAACACCCGCTGAAATAGCTATCAGTATTCTTGCAAAATTAATAGATGTTAAAAATTTAAAAATAAAAAATGTCTGAAACACAATCACACATCAGCTTTGTGTTGGATGGTAAACGCAAAGATTTATATTTTAATGAATATAGCGAGTTGTCACCAACAACAACCGTTTTGAACTTTTTGCGTTCATTGCCTCATCACAAAGGGGTTAAAGAAGGCTGTGCCGAAGGAGATTGCGGCGCATGTACAATAGTAATTGCTGAACCTAACGGCGATAACAAACTGTCGTATAAGGCTGTTACTTCTTGTCTTGTCTTTTTGCCAATGATACACGGCAAGCAGATTATTACTGTTGAGAATTTAGCAAGTAACAAAGGACACGAACTTTTATTGCATCCTGTGCAAAAAGCTATGGTCGATAAATATGGAAGCCAATGTGGTTATTGCACACCGGGTTTTATTATGTCAATGTTTGCTTTGTTTAAAAATCATTCAAACCCTAGCAAAGAGGTTATTGAAGATGCACTGGCAGGTAATCTTTGTCGTTGTACTGGTTATCGCCCTATAATTGATGCAGCCATACAAGCCTGCTCTTTTGACGGGAAAGATCATTTTTCAGATACAGAAACTGAAACAGTAAACTTGTTAAATTCTATTATTAAAGAATCAAAATCCTTATTAATAAAAAAAGGTGAACAAATTTATTATAAACCAAAAACTTTAAAAGAAGCATTAGAATTAAAATTTAACAATCCAAAAGCTATAATTACTAATGGTTCTACTGATGTAGCCTTACGACAAAATAAGAAACACGAACTTTTACGCGAAATTATTGATATTTCGGGTTTAGAAGAATTAAAATTCTTTAAAGAAACTGATAATGAATGGATTTTTGGCTCAGGACTTAATATGCAATCGGTTTTAAAATATACAGAAAACAATTTTTTTGCATTAAACAAAATGCTAAAAGTGTTCGGTTCACTACAAATAAGAAATCTTGCTACATTAGGTGGAAATATTGGTTCGGCTTCTCCAATTGGCGATTCGTTGCCAATTCTTTTTGCTGCTGGTGCTGTTGTTAATATTATTGGAGTTGAATCGGAAAGGTCTGTTAAAATTGATGAGTTTATTACAGGTTACAGAAGTATAGATTTACGACAAGGCGAACTTATTAAATCTGTTACTATACCTAAACCTGCTAAAAACGATATTATTAAATCATATAAATATTCAAAACGTCAGGATTTGGATATTTCGACTGTTAGTGCTGCTTTTCGTTTAAGGCTTACTGAGAAAAAAACTGTTGACGATATTGTTTTTGCTTATGGTGGAATGGCTGCTACTACTAAGCGTGCTTATAAAGCTGAAAAATATATTAAAGGAAGACCTTGGGACAGAGACACTGTTGAACAAGCAGCAGCTCTTATAAGAGATGAGTTCACTCCAATTTCTGATGCACGTTCTGGCGCTGAAGCACGACGTATAGCCTGTGGCAATCTTTTAATTAAATTTTGGTCCGAAATATAAAAATTGTAATATTATGTCTGAAATTAATACAATTATTAAAGAAGCTAAATCTGTTGTTGAAGAAAGTAAAACATTGTCGCACGACAGTGGCACTAGGCACGTTACAGGCGAAGCTGTTTATATTAATGATATTGACGGTGGTTCTTTAGAACTAAAAGGCAGAGTTGTTTACAGCCCTTACGCTCATGCTAAAATTTTGTCTTTCGATTTGTCTGAAGCAAAAAAAATGCCCGGTGTTCATGCTGTGTTGAGTTGCAAAGATATTCCCGGTGCTAATCAAATGGGACCTGTTGTACACGATGAGTATTGTTTGGCTGATGGCGAAGTTTTTTGTGTTGGACAAGCTGTATTCTTAATTGCTGCTGAAACTGATGCTCAAGCTATTGCTGCTGAAAAGAAGATTAAAGTTGAATATCAGAAATTAGATGCTATTCTTGATATTGAAACTGCAATAAGAGTAAACAGCACTATTGGAGTTCCTCGCAAAGCTGAACGTGGCAACCCTGATGAAGCAATGTTAAAATCACCTCATAAATTTACAGGTACTTTGCGTATTGGCGGACAAGAACATTGGTATTTGGAAACTCAAAGCGCTTTATGTATTCCTGGCGAAGAAAAAGAAATGATGGTTTTTGCATCTTCTCAAAATCC
>CAZDEU010000147.1:4092-6407 GCA_964504265.1 uncultured Bacteroidales bacterium | reverse complement strand
ACTTTTTAATTAAATCTTTGTTTTGTGCATTTTTCATAAAAAATGATTTATGTATTTATATTAGTAAAAAATGATTAAAAACATTAAATTTATTTTTAATCTTAAATTTATGAAGCAAAAATATAGAATTTAAATTTTAGAATTTAAATTTTAGTTAAAAAGGTTAAAAATTATTTTGAGGTGCTATGGTAGTTTGTAAAGTTGAATGTTGAATGTTGAATGTTAAAAGCAAAAAACATCTTATTTGTCTATGTAATTCGTAAATCATACCTCGTAAATTGTAAATCGTAAATTTTTCATCACATTGTTACATTACCATATCATTTAAATATTTAAAAATCTTTGTGTTTAAAAATTAGTTCGCTATTTTTATAAATTACATTATCTTTGCCTTGTCAAAATTTTTAAAATATGAATAAAAACACAATTATTGGTTTAGTGTTAATCTTTGCAATTCTTATAGGTTCAAGTTATTTTTTCAAGCCATCAAAAGAGACTTTACGCAAGCAAGATTCTTTAAAAAAAGCACATCAAATAGCCGACTCGGTTACAAAAGCTGCACAACAAATAGCAGTATTAGATTCTAACTTAATTAATGATGATAATAACGATACATTGATTTCTGACGAATTGCCTGATACTTCTTCGGTTGTTAGTACTACAAAATTAGCAGATTCTTATGGGAACTTTTCATTGTCGGCTGAAGGAGAAACAGAATATTATTATGTAGAAAATGATAAATATATTATTACAATTTCTTCCAAAGGCGGCAGAATTACATCGGTACAATTAAAAGATTTCTTAACATGGGAGCAAAAGCCTGTAATTCTTTTTGAAGAAGATTTATCGCATTTTGGCTATACTTTTACTTCATCTAACAGAGTAATATATACAAATGATATGTTTTTTCAGCCTTCGATAAATCAATTATCCGATACTTTAAAAGTTAGCGGAACCGATTCTCTTAGTTTTGCAATGCGTTTGTACCCAAATTTAAATGATTCTGCTAAAGAATCTTCAAAATATATTGAATTTTTATATAATATAAAAGGCGATAAATATATTTTAGATTTTACTGTTTCGTTTAAAAACATGGGAGGCATTATACCTGCCAACGTAGGTTATCTTAATTTAGATTGGGGTGCAACACTTAAGCGACAGGAAAAAAGTCTTGAAAATGAAAAAAATGTTACTACTATTTATTATAAATATTATGATGATGATGTAGATTATTTAAGTGAAACAAAAGACAGAACCGAAAAATTATCGACGCCAGTACATTGGATTTCCTTAAAGCAACAATTTTTTATTTCTACATTAATTGCAGAAAAGAACTTTATTACAAATGCAGAAATAAGCGTTAAATCAGAGCCTAAGGAATCTGAAAATTATTTACGTTCGGCAAACTCCTCTATGGATATGGCTTTTAATGCCCGCGAAGCAGAGCAAGTTTATGATTTTAAATTTTATTTTGGACCTAATAAATATAAAACTCTCCGAAAATTAGATCTTGATATGGAAAGGCAAATACCTCTGGGATGGAGTTTCAGACCTTTGTCGTGGATTAATCAGTATGTTGTTATTCCTGTTTTTAATTTTTTGGAAGGATTTAATTTGAATTATGGAATAATTATCTTAATTCTAACTGTATTACTTAAAATAGTTTTATTCCCAATAGCTTATAAAACTTATATGTCGTCTGCTAAAATGAGAGTTTTAAAACCAGAAATAGACGATATATCTAAAAAATATACAAAACAGGAAGATTCTATGAAGAAGCAGCAGGCGGTTATGGCTTTATATAAAAAGGCAGGAGTAAATCCTATGGCAGGCTGTGTGCCAATGCTACTTCAAATGCCAATTTTAATTGCTTTGTTCCGCTTTTTCCCTGCCTCAATAGAACTCAGACAACAAGGTTTTTTATGGGCAGCCGACCTCTCTTCGTACGATTCAGTTCTTGATTTGCCTTTTAATATTCCGTTCTATGGCGATCACGTTAGCTTGTTTTGTTTACTGATGACTATATCAACAATTATTTATACTAAGTTAAATAACGATATGATGTCGACAGGACAGCAAATGCCAGGCATGAAAACTATGATGTATATTATGCCAATTATGTTCTTAGGTTTCTTTAATAGTTTTGCTTCAGGGTTAAGTTATTATTATTTGCTTGCTAACTTGTTTACATTCGCTCAAATGTATGCTTTTAGAAAACTTGTTAATGAGGAAAAAATTCACCAACAAATACAGGCTAATAAGGCTAAACCTATTAAAAAATCGGGATTTCAGAAAAGATTAGAAGAAATGGCAAA
>CAZDEU010000147.1:0-3992 GCA_964504265.1 uncultured Bacteroidales bacterium | reverse complement strand
AGAACTTTAAATAAATATTTAGCCAAAACATATTAATTTTGCAAATTATTAATTAAATATAATAACAGCGATATGGGAAATGACAAATCTGACAATTCAGTTTCTGCAAGCAATAGAACTTCATTGAATTTTATAGAACAAATTATTGAAGAAGACATTAAAAACAACAAAAATAAAGCTCGTGTACATACACGTTTCCCGCCAGAACCTAATGGCTATCTTCATATTGGTCATGCTAAGTCAATATGCTTAAATTTTGGACTTGCACAAAAATATAATGGATTGTGTAATCTGCGTTTCGATGATACAAATCCAGCTAAAGAAGATGTTGAATATGTTGATTCTATTAAGGCTGACATAAGGTGGTTAGGCTTTGACTGGGGCAATCGAGAGTATTACGCATCCGATTATTTTGAAATTTTGTATGAATACGCGTTACAACTGATTAAGAAAGGTAAGGCTTATGTTTGCGATTTAAGTTCTGATGAAATTAGCCGGCAAAGAGGAACTGTTACAACTAAAGGTATTGATAGTCCTAACAGGAATCGTAGTGTTACTGAAAATTTAGAGCTTTTTAAAAGGATGCGAGAAGGAGAGTTTGACGAAGGCACTCATGTTTTACGTGCTAAAATTGATATGGCTCATCCCAATATGCTTATGCGCGACCCAATTTTGTACCGTATAATTAAATCGTCGCATCATAGAACAGGCGATAAATGGTGTATTTATCCTATGTATGATTTTGCACATGGACAATGCGATTCAATTGAGCGAATTACTCATTCTATTTGTACCTTAGAATTTGATGTTCATCGTATACTTTACGATTGGTTCATTAAAGAACTTGAAATATTTCCTTCGAGGCAGATTGAGTTTGCAAGGCTAAACCTTACTTATACTGTAATGTCGAAACGTAAACTACTCGAATTAGTTACAAATAAATATGTTTCGGGTTGGGACGACCCTCGTATGCCTACAATATGTGGTTTAAGACGCAGAGGATATACTCCTGAATCAATTAGGACTTTTGCTGAAAGAATTGGGATAGCTAAACGCGATAATACAATTGATGTTTCTTTACTTGAGTTTTGCGTAAGAGAGCATCTGAATAAAATTGCTCAAAGAAGAATGGCTGTTCTTAATCCTTTAAAAGTGGTTATTACTAATTATCCCGACAATATTACTGAAGAACTAGACGCTGTAAACAATCCTGAAATGTCAGAAGCTGGTTCGCGTAAAGTACCTTTTTCAAAAGTGTTATTTATTGAAAAAGAAGACTTTATGGAAAACCCTCCTAATAAATTTTTCAGATTATCGCCGGGCAATGAAGTTAGATTGAGATATGCGTATTTTGTTAAATGTACCGATGTAATTAAAGATGAAATAACAAGCGAAATAACAGAAATTCATTGCACTTATGACCCTGCAAGTAAAGGTGGTAATTCGCCCGATGGTCGCAAAGTTAAAGGTACTATACACTGGGTTTCTGCTGCAAATGCAGTTGAAGCCGAAGTTAGATTGTACGACAGATTGTTTGTATCTGAATTTCCTGAACAAGTTGAAGAAGGACAAGATTATAAGAACAATCTCAATCCTGAATCTTTGAAAATTATTACAGCTTATGTAGAACCTTCACTTGCTAATCCCGATTTTAACACTAAATACCAGTTTGAACGTTTAGGCTATTTTTCAACCGATAAAGAAACCTTGCCTAATAAACCTGTATTTAATAGAACAGTTACTTTGAAAGATTCGTGGGGTGGTAAAAAGCAATAAATTATTTGTTTTTTGATGCAAGTTGCCCGCAAGCTGCAGCAATATCGCTTCCACGACTTCGACGGAAGTTGACTACAATGTTTTTACTTTCTAAGAACTCTTTAAACCGCATTGAATCTTCTTCACTACTTCTTTTGTAATCAATGCCTTCGACAGGGTTAAAACTGATTAAATTTATCTTAACAGGAAAATTGCGACAAAATATTGCGAGTTCAGCCGCATCACCTGGCAAATCATTTATTCCACCTATAAGTAAATATTCAATAATAATTCGACTTGATGTTTTTTTATAAAAATATTTTAAACTTGCAATAAGTTCCGACAAACTATGTTTATTTGCCAATGGAATTAAACTTGCTCTTTTCCTATCATTAGCTGCATGTAGCGAAATTGCAAGATTAAATTTAGCATAATCATCGCCAAGTTTCTTAATCATTTCGGGTATTCCTACAGTAGATAATGTAATTCGAGAAGGCGACATACCCAAGCCGATATTATTATCGGTAATATAATTTATTGCTTGTTTAACAGCCTCATAATTTAGCAGAGGTTCGCCCATTCCCATTAAAACAATATTACTAATTTTACTTCCTGTTTTGGTTAATGCTATTTCATTGAGGAAACTTAATTGATCTAATATTTCTACAAAATACAAATCTCTTTTGAAACCGTTTTTCCCTGTAGCACAAAATTTACAACCAAGTTTACAACCTGCCTGAGTTGAAATACAAGCTGTGTTTCTTTTACCCGAAGGTATCAATACGCCTTCAATATGCTCGTTGTCATACAATGAAAACAAAACTTTTACAGTGCTGTCTTTACTTTCGCTAATTGTTTCAGCTTTTATAGTAATAAAAGAAAAGTTTTCTGAAAGTTTATCTCTTAAAGATTTAGGGAAACTAGACATTTCATTAAAAGAACGGCAGGATTTTTTCCATAGCCATTCTTCTAATTGTTTAAACCTGAATTTTTTTTCTCCTTGATTAATAAACCATTCTTCAATAAGATTACGTTTGCACAATCTTATATCATTTTTATCTAAAAATATCATCAATTAATATTTGAATTACCAGTTGTCTTCAATAACAACTTTGGGCTTCATGCCTTTTTTAAGACTCTCAATAAGTTCTAAAGCGTAAGAGTTAACTTGATTCAGATAATCAGGACAATTGCTATTGTATTGAGGGTCTTTGGGGTCTAACCATCTTTCAAGCGGAAAATGGCTTGTTCTTTTCTGATTAAATTTAGTGAGTTCGTATCTATATCTATTTTTTTTGAACTCAATAGTAATTGTGTATGCAATATTACCGGCATCTAACACAATGCCATCTTTATCAGTTTTTTTAATTTTTGTTTGTGCTACACCAATAATCTTATGATTTATAGGGTCGCGAGTACGTGTAACACCTGTAGGATTTTTATAAAAAGAGTTAATCCATTCAATTGCTCTTTTGTAAAGCTCATCTGGTGTTCCATCTTCCTGAACAACTTCTTTATAACTGATTAGTTTAGTTATTGAGTCAATTGGCATTTGTGGAATTCCTGTTTCGCTTTGCGAAAATGAATAAGCTGAACTGAAAATACCCGCTGTTAACAAAATAATAAATGCAATTTTCTTCATATTGAATTTTTTATTATTGAATAAAATAACAGATTTTATTTAAAATTATTATAAAACTCATTATTATTAACGATAATATTATTTACAAAGATAAGATGATTTATGATATCTGGTGGTTTTGCTTAATTTTATAATTTTATTTTTTAAATTCAGAACAACTGACCTCTACGGATTTTAAGTTGATACCAAAATTAGTGGTATCAGGAAAACTTTTTGTTCTGATACCAGTAAATGCTTATAACCAAGAGTTTGCTCCGAAAAGTTATATAGTTGAGAAAATTTTTAATATGGCTCTGATAAATTATATAAACAAGGGGATGCATCCCCTTGTTTAATATACGAATCTATTACTGTTTTTTGTTTTTGTTACCTTTCGAAGTGGGCTCAAGGTTAGAAGTTATAAATTTTTTCTAAATAAACTTTACTCAATTGCCCCTTTATTGTAAGTGTTAGTTTTGCTATTACGTGTATTAGACTTTTCAACTGCGCTGGTAGATGTCTTTCCGAAAGAGTTGGATGCCTTTCCGAAAGAGTTGGATGCCTTTCCGAAAGAGTTGGATACCTTTCCGAAAGAGTTGGATACCTTTCCGAAAGA
>CAZDEU010000146.1:0-6450 GCA_964504265.1 uncultured Bacteroidales bacterium | reverse complement strand
GTTTGGCCGGATATACTTATAATAATGCCAATTGCAGCTACAATACATATTTAGGGTACGGAGCCGATGCAAGCGGTAATTATAGTAACGCCACCGCTATTGGAAATGGAGCGATTGTTGCAGCATCAAATACTATGTTTCTGGGAAATAATGCTGTTACAACTATTTTTAGTACAAATAATAATTATCAGTCGAGTGATGGACGTTTTAAATTTAATATACAAGATAGCGTTAAAGGTTTGGAATTTATTAATAAACTTCGTCCTGTTACATACCAAATGAACACCAAAGCGCTTGATGATTTTATAATACAAAATATGTCCGACAGTATGAAAACTATACATCAGGAAGGAATGGATTTTGCGCCATCAACGGCCATTATTCACTCTGGTTTTATTGCACAGGAAGTTGATTCTGTAGCTGGTTTATGTGGCTATACATCTTCCATAGTGCATATACCTGCTAATAGCACCGACCTTTATGGATTGTCTTATGCAGAAATTGTTGTTCCCCTTGTAAAAGCAGTGCAGGAACTAAGCAATAAAGTTGACAGTTTACTTTCATTAACAAACTTGACAGGTACTACAAAATCAATACAAAATACAAACAACAGCGAAGGTCAAAACGCAACAGAAGCAAATACATTTCAGATTGAGCTTTCAAATAATAATCAGGTTGTACTTTGCCAGAACGAACCCAATCCTTTTAATGGCAATACCGTTATTCGTTATTTTATTCCTGAAAATACAGATGGGATAGCTTTTATTGTTTTTTACGATATGTACGGAAAAGAAATAAAAAAAGCAGAATTAACAACAAAAGGTTTTGGCAACATTAATGTAAGTACCGAAAACCTTGCATCGGGAGTTTATTCCTACAGCATTATAATAAATAATAATGTTGTTGATACCAAGAAAATGATAAGAAACAAATAATTTGTTGTTTATTTAAAGCCCATTCAAGCTTTTGGCAGAATGGACTTTTATTTTTATTTTCTGTTTTTGTAATTACCAATAACATGTTTTATATGAGAAAAATTATTTTTATTGTCTTTATCGTATTATGTTTAAATACAGAAGCACAAGTTACTTTTGAACACGATTATGATAGTGCATCTACGTTTGCAAGTGGAAATCCCGCAGTATCCAGTCAATTAATGATAGTGAATTTTGAAGTATCAGGTGAACGATATGTAAATATTAATAGGTGGGGTAAATATATTAGCATCTATGAAATGAATCATTCATTACAAAAAATAATTTCGTTGTCAAGTTTCCCCATGAATAGTACTGGCGCTATTGGTGAAATCCTATACTTTTCTGAAAATTTATTTAATACTGACTCAAAAATTGAATTTATTTATGTTACGAACTTTGCTAGCACAGATTGTTATACGTACATATATAATGAGAATGGTACTTTGATTTTTTCAGAGCCGGCTAGTCCTATAATAAGGTCAAATGTTCCTTTACAGCAATATCCCATATACAATACAACTTATGGGACTAAAATGATTTTGAGCTATCCTAATGGTCATGCAAAAGTATTCAGTTTGCCCGGCAAATTAACCACAGGTGTTGCCGAAGCAAATGGCCTGCTAATGCAGCAAAGCGGGCAGTTAAGCAAATTGTACCCCAACCCAAGCAATGGCGCTGTTACGCTGCAATACGAATTGCCTAATGGAGAAACGGAGGGTGAGCTTATTTTGTATAATATGCAGGGTATGGAAGTGAAGCGTTACAAAATTGATAATACTTTTAGTGATATATTGCTCGATAACACACAGCTTCCGGCAGGCACATATTTTTACCAGTTGCAAACAAGCAAAGGCGCGGTGGGTACCAAGAAAATGGTTATTATAAAATAAGGAACCCTGTACGCTGGCGAACGAGGTAGATTAGAACACAAAGAGGTTGGGAGGTTAGAAGTTAGCCGCGGCGGAGAAGTTAAAAATATAAAGTGGAAGGAAAGGCTTTGGGGACTTGAAAGGGTGCCGGGAGTTTTTTTTTGAGGTTGGAAGGTGAAAGTCTGAAGCCTGCCACCGGCTGTGAAGGAAGAAATCAGATCACACAGCAGAGGGCGATCTCGAATGAGGAATTCTTTATAAAAAGATAATGGGTGTTACTGCACATCTGAATCCATATAAAATAAAGCGCTTTTAAAATAATTTTGACAAAAAATGAAAAGAATAGTAATTTATTTTGATTTAACAAAAAAATTTCTTAATTTTAGTGAATTATATTTTTAAGGTAAGAAACTCCTTAAGAGAAATTTTACATTTTTAATGATAATTCCTAAAGCTTAAATTCAAAAAACGATGAAAACAAATTTACTAAAAAAAGTTCTCATTCTAATTGTGGTAAGCACATTTAGCATACACAAGCACTTGATGATTTTATAATACAAAATATGTCCGACAGTTTGAAGACTATTCATCAGGAAGGAATGGATTTTGCTCCGTCAACTGCAATTGTTCGTTCAGGTTTTATTGCTCAAGAGGTAGATTCAATTGCAAATATTTGCGGATTTACTTCTACAATAGTTCATCATCCTGATAATAATACAGATCCATATGGATTAAGTTATGCTGAATTTGTGGTACCTTTAGTCAGGGCTGTTCAGGAATTAAGCAAAACGCAGGACAGTTTAAAATCAATAATCAATGGATTAACAGGGGGCAGTAATAAAAATGGAGATGTTACAGGGTATCAGAATAACATAGTTGATATTAAACTTAAAATAATACAAAGTGCAACATTGGGTGATGCAACGCCGAATCCAAATAATGGAAATACACAGATTACTTATTTTGTTCCGGAAGGTGCAAATGTAAGTAAAATAATTTTCAACGATTTGCTGGGAAATATCATATATGAGGAAATATTACGACCCGGATATGGGACATTGAATATTGACACACAGGCCTTGCCATCTGGAATTTATATTTATAATTTAATTGTGGATGGTAAGAATATTGCTACAAAAAAGATGATCCGTAATAAATAACTCCATAGAAAAGCCCGGATTTTAACTATTCGGGCTTTTTTTTAAGTTTATTATCTTATGTTATAACAGTTAAAACAATCGATATGAAAAATTATATCCTTATTGGATTTTTATGTGTTCTTTGTTTTAGTTCAAAAGCACAGATCACCTTAGAGCACATTTACGATAGTGCATCAACTTTCAATAATCCAAGAAGTCAATTAATGATTATTAAATTTGAAATAACTGGTGAACGCTATGTAAATATTAATAGAATAGGAAAGAGAATAAATTTATATGATATTAATCATTCATTAATTAAATCAATTTCTTATAATAGTTTCCCTTTAGATGCAAGTAGTACTCCAAATTTTTTATATTTTTCTGAAAATTTATTTAATACAGACTCAAAAATTGAATTTATGTATGTTTATCACAATATCGTTGGTGTTAATCATACGAGAGTCTTTAATGAAGATGGAACTTTAATTTTTCAAGCAGATAGTGCTGATCCTTTAATTTTAATAAATACACCCTTGCAACAATATCCTATTTACAATACTACTCAAGGTACAAAAATGATTCTTAGTGATCAATTTACCGGAAAAGCAAAGGTTTATAGTTTGCCTGGTACATTAACCACTGATATTGCCGAAGCAAACGGGCAGCTGATGCAGGCACAAAGCGGGCAGTTAAGCAAATTGTACCCCAACCCAAGCAATGGCGCTGTTACGCTGCAATACGAATTGCCTAATGGAGAAACGGAGGGTGAGCTTATTTTGTATAATATGCAGGGTATGGAAGTGAAGCGTTACAAAATTGATAATACTTTTAGTGATATATTGCTCGATAACACACAGCTTCCGGCAGGCACATATTTTTACCAGTTGCAAACAAGCAAAGGCGCGGTGGGTACCAAGAAAATGGTTATTATAAAATAAGGAACCCTGTACGCTGGCGAACGAGGCAGATTAGGAGGTTAGAGGTTAGAGGTCCGCCGCGGAGTCAGCCTGACACTAACATACAGCCAAAAAATTATTATATTTGCTCTACGAAATACAAATGTGCAAAAGAAATAATGAAATCAAATAGCAACAAACTAATACACTCGGATTGCAAATCCGAGCGAGCGAGGGGGGTAATATTTATAAAACCGAAAAAGTGATTGTTTTAAAGTAATGAAATCAACAAAAAAAATAGCATTATGTATCATCATCTTTATGATGCATAATGCTGTTTCTTTTGCTCAAATTAACCTTGTTGCTAATCCAAGCTTTGAAGAAATAAGCTCGTGTCCGAGTGATATAGCCCAAATTGGTTTAGCCATAGGATGGAGCACTCTTATGAACGGAGGTGGAGGTAATCCTGACTTATTTCATTATTGTTGTATTGACCCAAACACATGTGGTGTTCCTCTAAATACAGGTAGTTATTGTTTTCAGTATCCTCATTCGGGTAGTGCATATTGTGATATACAGGTCGTAGGTTGTCTACATGTTGATTATTACCGAGAATATATTCAAAGTAAATTAACAAAAGGGCTTTCGGAAAGTCATACATATTGTGTTAAGTTCTATACGAGTTTGACTGATAACTCTAAGGCTTATATTACACCTATAGGTGTTTATTTTGATGATGGCAGTGTTTCTGCGCCATCGTTTTATGGCCTTGCTACTGTGACTCCGCAGGTATATAATACTACACAATTATTAAGTGATACTGTAAACTGGATGAAGATAGAGGGCTCTTTTGTAGCAACAGGCAATGAAGAGTATATAACTATTGGTAATTTTTTTCCTGATTCTTTATCAGATATAGGTTTTTTTGGAACTCCTTCTTATTGGTTTGCTTATTATTACGTAGATGATGTAAGTGTGATCGATGCAAGCTTGCCTGCTTATGCAGGAAATGATACCATAATACTGCCTGGGGATAGCGTGTTTATAGGCAGGCAGCCGGAGGTGGGCTTAAACGAAGATTGTATATGGTATGTAAACGGTACGCCAATAGATACTGTTGCCGGTATGTGGGTAAAGCCGGATAGCACTACAAGCTATGTTTTGCAACAAACTATTTGCAGTAACGTGAGTTATGATACGGTCACGGTTATTGTTTCGGGCGTTGGTATTGAACAGTATGAAAATGGTAATGGGATAAAAATATTTCCGAATCCAACAACAGGTGATTTTTGGGTACAATTTGATATGGAATTAAAGGGGAAGAAAGCAAACATCAGAATTTACAGTATGATAGGCGAAATGGTGTATAATGAAGATATTTGCATAGGAAATGTCAATAAAATAATGCCTGATCTGAATAACGGAGCCTATTTTATTACAATAAAAACAGATGATGCTTCCATTAAAAACTATAATGCAAAAATTACAGTTATTAAGTAAAATGATGATTGCAGTATTGGTATTGGTTTTCAATATCAATACTGCAATTTCTCAAATAAATTTAGTAACAAACCCAAGTTTTGAGAGCCTTTTCTCATGCCCAAGCGGTTCAGGGCAAATTGATTCTGCAATTGGATGGGGCAGTTGTAACAGCTTCAAACCATGTCATGGTTGGTAATTATGCAGTAACTGAAATTGGAGGATTTGCAGCTTGGACTGATTATTCTGATGGACGTTTTAAATTCAATGTACATGAAAATGTTAAGGGCTTAGAAGTTATTAATAAACTACGCCCAGTTACTTACCAATTGAATACACATCAGCTTGACAATTTTATTATTCAAAATATGCCTGATAGTATTAAGGCAATTCATCAGTCAGGTATGAGTTTTGCGCCATCAACGGCTATTATTCATTCAGGTTTTATTGCACAGGAAGTTGATTCGGTAGCACATGTTTGTGGCTTTACTTCATCCATAGTTCATACACCTGACAATAACGCTGACCCTTATGGATTGTCTTATGCAGAGATGGTTGTGCCGCTTGTAAAAGCTGTTCAGGAACTTAGCCATACAATAGATAGTTTGAAGGTTCATCAGAAAACAACAGATAGTTTATTAGTAGTTTTGCAAAATTGTTGTTTGCATGGGGCAATAAATAAATCCATGCAAAATAATGATAACGAAGAGGAAAATTCAACAAGCATTTATAATGTAGAACTTGCCAATAGTGCAGTTCTTTATCAAAATGCGCCCAATCCTTTTAACGATGGCACTTCAATAAAATATTTCGTACCAGATAATACAGATGCTCAAATTGTTTTTTATGATGAATTTGGCAGTCAATTAAAATTATTTAAAATAACAGAAAAAGGAATGGGGCAGTTAAATGTTTCTGCTTCAAATCTTGTAGCAGGTATGTACACTTATTCACTTGTTATTAACGATAAAGTGATTGATACAAAAAAAATGATTAAGGAATAATTGCAAAAAAATGCAAAAAGCTCATTATTGAATGGGCTTTTTGTTCTCTGTAGAAAAAATATTATTTTTGATTAATACAAATT
>CAZDEU010000145.1:0-6572 GCA_964504265.1 uncultured Bacteroidales bacterium | reverse complement strand
CATCCCAAATATGTTCTACTGGGTTTACTTCAGGGCTATATGGCGGTTGAATAATTAAATGAATATTTAGTGGAATCTTTAAATCTTTTGATTTATGCCAAGCTGCACCATCAACTTGCATTATTATTTCATTTTCCGGGACTACACATCAAGGCTAAAAACATATTACATCGAATATCAATTGTTTAATTTTTTAAAATCTTAATAATAGTGCTTTTTTTAGTCTTTTTTAACATTTTTCGGGGTACTAAGTTGGATTAACATTTTTTAGGATTTTTACTGCAATGTGGGTTAAGAAAAAAGAACAACTATTAAAATAAGAATTTAATTATTTATAATTTTTTTTAAATCGCTACACAATTTTGAAGTAAACAAATTGGCTCCTGTTTTGTTTAAATGAGAGGAATTGTAGAAATATTCATATTTATAACACATTTCATCATTAGAATAATCAATAAAATGCAAATTATATTTTATAGCTAAATATTTAAATAAAGTAAAAACCACATGTCTGTTTTCTACAAACTTCTGACCATCAATATGTTCTGGTGAATACACCAAAATAACTTCAATACCTTTTTGCTTACAATCATTTAAAAAAGATTCATATAACAAAATTTCACTTTTTTCAATTCTAATATTATAACTATTCAATTTAGATTTTGCTTTTTCTAAATCATTGTTCCAATTCTTATCTTGACCTCGGAACCCTTTATTTCTGTCATAATTCTGAGAAATATCATTACTATTAAATAAATATTCAAAAATATTGCTAAGACCGCTGTACCTGATTAATGGTAAGAAATAGCCAAAAAAATTAAAACCTTCATAAGAATAAGTATAATTAAACATATTAAAATTAAAAAGCATAAAGGGCAAAAACTGTTCGTAATTATATAAATCTTTCCTTTTTTGAAATGTAAAACAATCAAGAGAATGTATAATATATCGTGGCTTATGATTATTTTTCATAAACTCCAAATGCCTTAAATATTGGATTCTAAAATTATGTCCATCAATACCCAAATTATATGTGCTAATATTTAAACTATCTTCAATAATATTAGGATTAAAATGCACCCAGGCTCTGGATGAGCCATAAATCAACAAATTAGCATTTATTTCATTATGGTAAATATCACTCCAGACAGAAACTTCACCTAAGCCAAAGCCTTTCTTATTATTCAAACTATTTGAAATTAATAAATCAATTATTAATGATATTATTAACAATAGTAATAAAAACTTAAAAAAATTAAATAAAAACTTCTTCATAAAAACAAATGTTGTTTTTTACAATATAATCTCAATTAAATATTTTAACAATAGATTTCAAAAATTCTTTTAACAATTGAACGAATAAACAAAAATTCTCATATAAACATTAAAATTGAAAATAAATAAATTCTTGTTCCTTGCCGCCAAACCATAATATTGCTAAAATTAAAATATAATACAAAGCATATTTATAGTATCTTTTCCATTTTAATCCTAAATGTGAAATGGCATAATGACCTTCTCTTCCTATCCATTCAATTAATATGAAAATTAACATAACGAATAAAAAAGAATAACCAATTTCCAAACGAATTAAATTTAAGGTTTGGATATATCCAGATTTTGAAATTAAGCCAGTAAACATATCATGTATATAATTAAATGCATGCTCTAAATTTTGAGCTCTGAAAAAAATCCAAGCAAAAACAGTTAAGCTAAAAGTTAACAGCATAGCAAACAAGTCCTTGAGTGATGGCATATTTTTCCCTTGCGATACGATTTCCAAATTATTTCGATTTTTATTTGCTAACAAAAGAGGTAAAAAATAAATTGCATTTAAAGCCCCCCAAGCAATAAAAGTCCAATTAGCACCATGCCAAAATCCGCTAACAATAAAAATAATAAATGTATTTCTAATTTTTTTATAAAGACTTCCACGACTTCCACCAAGCGGGATATACAAATAATCTCTAAACCAAGTAGATAAAGATATATGCCATCTTCTCCAAAATTCAGCAATATCTCTCGAAAAATAAGGGAAAGCGAAGTTACGCATTAAACTAAACCCAAATAATTTAGCTGTGCCAATTGCAATATCTGAATAACCCGAAAAGTCGCCATAAATTTGAAAAGTAAAAAATAAAGCTCCTAAAAATAATGTAAATCCAGTATAATCAGAAGAATTATTAAAAATCGTATTAGCAAATATTGCACAATTATCAGCAATTACAATTTTTTTGAAAAGTCCCCATAAAATTTGACGCAACCCATCTACAGCATCACTGTACACAAAAGTTCTTTTAGAGTAAAATTGGGGAAGTAAGTTTGTAGCTCTTTCAATTGGACCTGCAACTAATTGCGGGAAAAAACTAACAAATGCCTGAAAAGCAATAAAATCCTTAGTAGGTTCAAGTTTTCTTTTATATACATCAATTGAATAACTAAGAGTTTGAAATGTATAAAAACTTATACCAACTGGTAAAATAATGTTAAGAGAATTTGCCTGTATTTCTTTGCCAAAAAATGAAAACGCTTCTGTAAAATTATCAACAAAAAAATTATAATATTTAAAAAATCCTAAAAACCCAAGATTCACAAAAATGCTTATCAACAAAAAAATTTTTCTTTGGTGTTTATTTTCAGTATTTGATAATTTAACTCCTACTATATAATCAACAAGAGTACTAAATAAAATTAATGATAAAAAACGCCAATCCCACCAACCATAGAAAACATAACTGGCAGCAACAATCAATAAATTCTGAAATTTAATATTTTTAATAAGCCAATATAAAGTAAAAACGATAGGTAAAAAAATTGCAAAATCAATCGAATTAAATAACATAAATTTTATTATTTTAATAATTACTCTAATCTAATTAGCATCCAAATAAAATTAAATAAAATTAAATTGCATGCCAAAATATGAAGTTTTGCAAAGTAAAAAATTAAATTAAACAATTATATTACTTCATTTAAAGTTTTTCTAAATTTATCCATTGATTCTTCTATTAAATCGACAGAAATTGTTAAAGGTGGAGCAATTCTAATACAATCAGGAGCAAACAAAAACCAATCAACCAAAATTCCATTTTTCAAAGCTTGTTGAACAATTTTTGAAGTAATATCAAATGAATCAAACTTAACAGCCATCAACAAACCTTTTGAACGAACCTCTTTAACACCCTTCATTTTAGAGAATTTTTCTTTAAAAATATTTTCTTTAAAGCTAATTTGAGATAATAAATTCTCATTTTTAATAACATTTAAAGAAGCAAGTGCAGCAGCACAACTAACTGGGTGCCCACCAAAAGTAGTAATATGACCCAGTTCAGGATTATTTGACAAAGAAGACATTATTTCTTTTGAAGAAATAAAAGCACCAATAGGCATCCCCCCTCCCATCGCCTTAGCAATTGTAATAATATCAGGTACAATATTATAACTCTGAAAAGCGAACATAGTACCTGTACGACCAAAACCTGTCTGGACTTCATCAAATATTAACAAAGTCCCTGTTTCATCGCATTTTTTTCTTAAAGCTTTTAAAAAAACAGTATCAGCAACAATGACGCCAGCTTCTCCTTGCACAGGTTCAATTATTACACAAGCTATTGAACTGTCAATGTATTCTAATGATTCAATATTATTAAATTCAATAACTTTATTTCCTGGTATTAATGGTCTAAAAGAATCTTTAAAACAATCGTTACCCATAAGAGTTAAAGCACCTTGGGTACTACCATGATAAGCATTTTTAAAAGAAATAGTATTAAATCTACCTGTAAATTTTTTAGCCATTTTCACAGCACCTTCATTAGCCTCGCTTCCAGAGTTAACAAAATAAATATTTTGAAGATTATTAGGCATTAAATCAGTAATAGCCTTTGCTAATAATACCTGAGGTGATATAACTAATTCGCCATAAACCATCAAATGACAATACAATTCTAATTGTTTGTGAATTGCTGCGACAACCTCAGGATGCAGATGTCCAACATTACTAACAGAAATGCCAGAAATTAAATCAATATAATAATTACAATTATTATCATATAATAAACAATCCTTAGCTTTAACAATTTCCAAAGCCAAAGGGTTTGAGGAAGTTTGTCCTAAAAAATCAAAAAATAATTGTCTGTTATTAATCATTATAATACTTATTGCAACTAATAAAAAAAACAAAATGTCTTAAAACTTTATTTATAATAATTCGTATAAATAAATTAATTGCCAAAAGTAATAAAATTAAAAACAACATTTTACAAATATAAATTTTCAAAATAATGTTTAAACAAATAAATATATTTAAACAAATGTATTTTTTTTTTAACTGTTTAAATAATTAAATTATTTTTTTTTATATTTTTGTTTAAAATTGTTAATGAGTATGTCTTAATAAAAAAAATATATGAAACGTTTTTTACTGTTTTTATTCGTAATTTTTACAAATACACTAATTTATTGTCAAGATATATCAGGAATTGTTAACATATATTCAAGAATTATTGATTTAGATACAAATGAATGTGGTGATACCATAACAACAAATGGACTAAGTGGTTTTAAAGTTGGTGATACAATCTTAGTAATTCAATTAGAAGGAGCTGATATTGATTTTTCTAATACATCAACCTATGGAGATATAATTAACTATAATAATACTGGAAATTATGAAATTAATTATATTTCTAAAATTTTCGGTAATAAGTTATTATTAAAACATAGGCTCTTAAAATATTATGACACTCATGACTCTGCAAGGGTACAAATGATAAAAATTCCATATTTTAACAATGCTAATGTTACAGGTACAATAACTTGTCCTGCCTGGGATGGCAATACAGGAGGTATAATAGCAATATCAGCAGGGACACTTACTTTAAACTCTGATATTGATGCAAGTGGCAAAGGATTTCGACAAGGTAATGGTGCTACGTGTATCAGCGGACATGGAACTAATTTTTATTATACGATTCAATATTATGCAGGTTATAAAGCATCAGGAATTCATAAAATTAATTCTCCTTACGTATATGGGAAAGGCAAAAATGCAAACGGTGGTGGTGCTGGAAATTTAATGGAAAATGGTGGTGGTGGTGGTGGAAATTTTGGAGCTGGTGGCAAAGGAGCGCATGCTTTTTATAATTCAAGTTATTATAGTTTAGGAATGCGAGGATTAGGAGGGTCAACTTTAGATTATTCAAACCCCTCAAATAAAATATTTATGGGTGGTGGAGGTGGAGGTAGTGCTGTTTTACAGATGGCAGGTTCTTCAGTTGCTCATGGTGGTGCTGGAGGTGGAATAATTATAATTATTGCAGATAATATTGTAAATAACGGTTATTCCATAAAAGCAAACGGTTACGATGCGTTAGAAAAAGGAAGAGCAACTGGAGGAGGTGGTGCAGGTGGTACAATAGTACTTGATATTAATTCTTATAATCCATCTTTAACCTTAGAAGCAAAAGGTGGCAAAGGAGGTAATTCTACTTCTTGGCACGCATCTGGCAATTACGGACCTGGAGGAGGTGGAGGTGGAGGAGCAGTTTGCTTTAGCAATGCTACATTACCTTCTTTTGTCAATATTGATGTTTCAGGAGGCGCTGCAGGGTATACAGTTAGAACACCTATACCAACTCATGATAACGAACCAGGTTTTCCTGGCGATACATTATTTTCGTTGACAATAACAGAAAACAACGTACCTTTATTACCTCCAATTGACTTAGGACCTGATCAACACCTATGCCAAGCTTTAACTGTAACATTAGATGCTGGTACAGGTTTTACAAACTATTTATGGTCAACAGGTGAAACTACTCAAATAATTAATGTCAATTCTGATGGGACTTACTGGGTAAAAGGAACATCTAGTATGTATTTTTCTTGTTTTTCAACAGATACAATTCTCATACAATATCACACTCCTCCAACTGCTTATGCAGGAGAAGATTCATTAATTTGCTATGGAAGCAGTATTACTTTAACAGCTTCATCAGGCGACAACTATCTATGGAGTAATGGTGTAACGACCAATACAAATACTGTAGCACCATCTGTTAATACAACTTATACTGTTACTGTTTCTGATATATGGGGTTGTTCAAACTCTGATGATGTTATAGTAAGTATAAACCATCCTATCGTTGAACTTGGTCCTAATGATACTATATGTAGAGGACAATCAATTACATTAACCCCAACACCCTCAGGCGGATTACCTCCGTACTCTTTTCTATGGTCATCTGGAGCCGGCACGAATTCAAGTATAACAATTTCACCTATTAACAATGTCGTATATAGAGTTACAATAACTGATTCTTATGGTTGTACAGCTTCAGATATAATTACTATACGAGTTAGTAATCCAACAATTAATGCAGGAGCAAATAAAAATATATGTTTTGGAGATAGTACCACCCTTTTTGCGACTAATTCTGGCGGATATGCTCCGTTTTCCTTTTTATGGAATCCAAGCGGAGAAACAAATAATACTATTAAAGTTTCTCCATCAACCACTACTTCTTATACAGTTCAAGTAACTGATTATTTAGGATGCTCAAAAACAGATG
>CAZDEU010000144.1:2389-6611 GCA_964504265.1 uncultured Bacteroidales bacterium | reverse complement strand
AACCTCTGAATGAACGTCTACTGTCTACAGAGTAGCGTCTACAGTCTGTGGTTTTGAGTACCTCACGACACTTATCCCGAAAAGTGTATAAATTACAGCACAGAAACGAAAAAATGTTTAATTATTAAACATTAGTTTTATTAATACAATATTATTAACAGCGGGGGAGTATTAGACTGCAAAGTATCAATAATCATTATACATATCAGTTGTTCTGAAAATTACAAAAAAGGCTCTCCTTCTATAAGAGAGCCCTAAAAGTATAAACTATACGAAAACCTTATTGAGCAATATTATTATTATTTTCAATTTTAGTTTCATCAACATTATTTCCATCGTAAGTTACATCAACCTTGTTTTCAGTTTTTGCTTTACGAATGTTTGCTACATGAGAAACTACTTTTTTGAAAGTAAAAATATCTTTCAAAGCAGGGTTATCAGAGATTTTCATTGAAGCTAATCTGCATATTCCTTTAACTTCATTGCTGATAGCATTTAGAGCAATTCTTTTTTCTTGGAAAAATTGCTTTTTATTAGCTTTAATATTTTCCTGATGCAAGTTTGCATTTTTAAAATTACCAGCTAAATCAATTATTTCATCAAATTCAGTTTGTTTAAAGCCTTTAGAAATTAATTGACTACGAATATCGTCAGTTAAATTTTCTTTAAAAGCAAGAAGAAGCTGAAGTAAAGCATTTTGATTTCTTGCCGTTACTTTGTTATAATACTTTTTAAATCCGAGTGTTTCAAGTATTTCATTTTTTTTTGTTTCTTCATCTTTAAAATCAATAAAGACTTGAGTTTTAAAAAAAGACAAACACTTGATAGCTTTGTTAATAATTGAATTTACCTTAGCTGTTGCATTGCGTAAGGTTTTGTGCGAGTCGTTGCTTAGATATTTACTCATTGCATCATGTATTCTTGCAATAAAATCATTAGCATACTCCTCGGTCCATTGTTCGCGGACAACCGACAGAACGTCTAAATGTGCTTTTAGGTTTTCGGCAACCATTTCGGCTGTAAAAAGTAAATCTGAATCTTTACAACCATAATTTCTAATTGTTTTCATAAAACTTTGTTTTAAATTAATACTAATTTTTTATTAATTGTACAACCAAAGTTATAATATAAACGATATTTTGGCAAGTAGAAATGACTGTCAATGCAGTATGATTTACTATTTACGTTGATTTTTTTAGTAACTATGTTGTTGATGAGTAAAAATTAACTGAAAAAAAATTTCAATATGTAGAAAATTCATTAATTTGGCTGAAAATTTTAAATGATATCTTATGTTTAACGGAGCTTTTAACAGTTTATCGCCACTTTCAAAAATCTTATTCAGCTTATTTATTATTTTTTCTTCATTATTGTTTTCTTTAATTGTAGGCTCAATATTAGCAATTCCAATTTTTGGAATCAACTTTTTTACAAATCCTGAGTTGTTAGCTGATGTTAATAACCTTGATTATCTGCCTTTTTTTAAATATTTTCAGTTAGTTCAGTCAATTGGACTTTTTATAATTCCTCCAATAATTGCCGCAAAACTTTTTGGGAATAGTGTTAAAAATTATTACGGATTTCATATCAAACCTTTATGGATTTTTCTGGTTTTAGCTTTTTTAATGATGTTTACTATTCAACCTTTTATAACTTATTTAATTGAATTAAATAATAATATTTCCTTTCCTGAAAGCTTGAGAAGTGTTGAAATATGGATGAAAAATGCTGAAGCTAATGCTGCTAAATTAAGTGAAATGTTTTTACTTATGAATAGTCCTTTTGATTTTGTTCTTAACATAATAATAATGGCGGTAATACCAGCAATAGGAGAGGAGTTGCTTTTCAGAGGATTATTCCAAAGGTTATTGCACGAGTGGACAAAAAATATACATATTGCAGTAATATTAACAGCAATAATTTTTTCGGCTATTCATTTGCAATTTTATGGTTTCTTCCCACGCTTTTTATTAGGTGCTTTATTTGGTTATTTGTTTGTTTGGTCGGGTACACTTTGGTTGCCAATATTTGCACATTTTATTAATAATGCTTCGGCTGTTATAATATCGTATTTATGGCAAAATGGTATTGTTAATAATAATTATGAATCATTTGGGAATTTTAGTGAAAACTATTCTGCAATAATATTATCAGTTGTACTATCAATAATAATGATATATTATTTTTATAAAATAAGTTTAAAAAACAAAAGCCTGTAAAAACAGGCTTTTGAAAATTTAATTATGAAACAACAATTATTTTTCGCTAATTCTTCTTGAAGAATAATTAATTTTAAAAGCTCCGGCTTTTCTTAATTCTTGTTTAACGTCAGTTACAATGCCCATTCTTACATCTTGGTCAACTTTAAGAGAAGTAGTAAGTTTTTGTTTGTCTTCTTCCTTAATAGCTTCTTTTTCTTTTGTAATAAATTCGGCAATATCTTTAACGTTAGAGTAAGTATCGTTAAGTTGAATACGTGGTTCTGTCCCATAAATCTGCGGTTTAGTAGGTGTACCGATGTATATGTAACTTACTAAGGATTTTTTTTCTAATTTTTGAGATTGAGACGCATCAGGTGGTTTAATTTTCACATAAAGCGTAGTTTCTCTCATTTGTGTTGTTACCATAAAAAAGAAAAGCAACATGAAGATAATGTCAGGTAACGAAGCAGTTGAAATAGCTGCATTTGAGGCACTTTTTTTCTTTTTAAACTTTCCCATTAGTTACCTCCTCCTACATTTTTAGGTTCAGCTTCTGAAACTTGCATAGGTATAACGGTCCTGATAGCATCCACTTTATCGTCTTGTTTTAGTTCACTCAACTTATTAAATGTCATACCAAACATTTCTTTTGCAATATCATTTCTAAGTTCATCAACGGCAGCAGCAAGTTCGTTTTGCACTTTAATATACATTTTATAAGATGTACCTCTGTCGTTTTGAAGTGAAATAATTCCTTTACTAACAGGTCTGTCGCCTAATAAGCTTAAAGCAGCTTTATATTTTTCAAGTTGTTTTATGCCGTCTTTATTCTGTTTAATTTTTTCTGAAAGCATTTCATTAGCAGAAAGATTAGGGTTGTTATTAGGATTACTTATAAATTCTTTGGTTTGCTGACGTAAAGTTTCTATACTTCCTTGTTTACCAGAAACTAATAGTTGGTCTGCAGCATTTACTAATACTACAAAAACATTCCTTTTGTTGACATCAGGTATAGGAGCGTTAGGGTCGGGAGGAGGAGGTAAAATTCTAGTAAGTCCCGAATCAACATTCATAGTTGTTGTAACAAGGAAAAATATCAATAGCAAAAATGCTATATCTGCCATTGACGATGCGTTAATTTCTTGTGATGCTCGTCTTCCCATTTCTTTATTATTTTAATGCTTTAGAAATTTCTGAATATATTGCACTTATTATTGTTATACCAAATATTATATAAGTACATATCAACCCTGCACCTACATATCTGGCGACTTTATCAGAAGTATTATTTTTTAATAAAAAGTCGGCATCAAGAGTACCAGTTGACAAAGAATAAGAGATGAACCATAGTAAAGCAATAACAACAATTCCAATTAAGATTCTTAATGCTTTTTTAGGACTCTGGATTAATTGTATTGCAGGGAAAACTAATGCAAGAAACGCACAAAAGATAGTTGCAATATAAGCAATAATCAAAAAAGGATTTAAAATCTGACTTCTTAGTGGTTCTGTTTGTATAGCTTCATCTCCTTTAAACCATACAAGTATTGAGATGATTGCCCCTGAAGCAATAAGCAAAATTACTGCAATACGAGAAATATATTTTAATAACTTATCCATTTTTCTTATTTTTTAAGAGGATTTTTTAAAGAATATTTTACAAGAATATCCATAAAAGTTATTGATGAGTCTTCCATGTTGAGGACAAGACTATCAATTTTTGATATAATATAATTGTAAAACAATTGAAGAATAATTGCAACTATTAATCCGAATACGGTTGTTATAAGAGCAATTTTAATACCTACGGCAACAACCTGCGGGCTAATGTCGCCAGCTTTTGCAATATCATCAAAAGCCATAATCATACCTACAACAGTTCCCAAAAAACCAAGCATAGGTGCAAGAGCAATGAAAAGTGTAATCCATGATAGATTTTTTTCCATAGTAGAAGTTAAAACACCTCCATAAGATATAATAGATTTTTCGACCATTTCGAGACTTTCATCATAGCGATTAAG
>CAZDEU010000144.1:0-2289 GCA_964504265.1 uncultured Bacteroidales bacterium | reverse complement strand
CCCACAAATAATATACCTGCTACTGTAAGCAATGCGAGCAATTTTTTCATTTTTTTTATTTAGGTTTAATGATTAATAATTAATAATTTGTTTTAAAGATTAATATTCGGCGGAGAGAATGGGATTCGAACCCATGAACCGCTTTTGGCGATTACACACTTTCCAGGCGTGCGCCTTCGACCACTCGGCCATCTCTCCAAATTTTTTTTTTCATAATTTTTTACAAATTATGGGGTGCTAAATTACAAAAATTAGATAATGTTTCACAAATTTTTATAATTTTTTTAACGTAGTTTTTTTAAACATATTGCAAGAATTTATAAATGTTGTATCTGAAACTTGTTGTGTTTCTATGTTTTTTATTAATGCAATTTCGTTTGCTATAATCGGTAAATATGAACTTTCGTTTCTTTTCCCTCTGTGGGGTACTGGAGGTAAATATGGTGCATCGGTTTCGAGTAAAATATTTTCTAATGACATTTCTTTTACTACTTCACGCATCAATGATTTTTTATATGTAACAACTCCTCCTATACCTAACATTAATCCCATTTCTACTGCTTTCTTTGCTTCTGCTACATTGCCAGGGAAACAATGTAATACCCCTTTTACATTTTTATAATCTGATAATACTTCCAAAACAAGATCAATAGAACTTCTCGAATGTATTACAATAGGTAGCGAATATTTTAATGACATTTCAATTTGTGCTTTAAATGCTTCAATTTGTTGTTTTTCATAAGTTTTATCCCAGTATAAATCAATGCCACATTCGCCTATGGCTACTATGTTGTTAATTAGAATATTGTTAGAATTTTTTGTAATGCAATTATTGCTAGATGAATTATATTCTTTTATAAAAATATTTTCAATTTCCTTTAATTCTTCTTCCCAGTTTTCTTTAACTGATGTAGGATGGAGCCCTATCATTGGATAACAGTAATTTTTAAATTTTTTGCAGCATTCTAACATTTGTTTTACTGTGCTTTTATCAATGTTGGGAAGAAGCATTTTTTTTACACCGCAATTTTTTGCTTTATTTACAACATTATCTATATCGTCTTCAAATTCTTTTAAATACAAATGTATATGAGTGTCAATAAAATTCATTATTGTTAATTGTTTTTTGCAAAGATAAAATTGATTTTGTTTTTATTTATATTAATAAAAGATTTATGTTTGAACTTTATTTTTGAATTTTGCAAAAATGGTAAAAATCTATGATTAGTAAAAAGAAAATCCTTATTGTTCGTTTTAGTTCAATAGGTGATATAGTGCTTACTACACCAGTTGTTCGTTGTTTGAAAAATCAAATTAAAGATGTAGAAGTTCATTATGTTACAAAAAGAATTTATAAATCTGTTCTTGAAGCAAATCCTTATATTGACAAATTGCATGTAATGGATAAGGAATTAGTTGATGTTGTGGATACTCTCAAAAATGAAAATTTTGATTTTATTGTTGATTTGCATCGAAATATTCGGTCCCGTTTGCTGATTTTTAAATTAAGAAAAAAATCTGCTACATTTAATAAACTTAATATAAGAAAATTGATTTATGTTAATTTTCATATTAATCTTTTACCGAATATTCATATTGTCGACCGATATTTTAATGCTGTAAAAAAATTGGGTGTTATTAATGATAATGAAGGTTTAAATTTTTTTATTAATCCTGATAAAGAAATTTCAAAAAATCAATTACCACTAACACATCAAAATGGATATATCGGTTTTGTTATTGGAAGTAAACAAAATACCAAAAAATTTCCTATTCATAAAATTATTGAAGTTTGCAAAAAAGTTGATCAACCTTTTGTGTTGCTTGGTGGTAAAGAAGATTTTGTTGATGCTGATAAAATTTATAAAGCCGTTGGTAATAAAATATTTAATGCTTGTGGAAAATACGATATTCCGTCTTCAGCTTCGCTCGTAAAACTTGCTGATAAAATTATTACTAACGATACCGGGCTTATGCACATTGCTGCAGCATTTAATAAACCTATTTTATCGCTTTGGGGAAATACTGTTCCCGCTTTTGGTATGTATCCTTATTTAATTGATAACTCAAAATCAAAAATCATGGAAATTAATGGGCTTAACTGTCGCCCATGTAGCAAACTTGGTTTTAAAGAATGTCCTAAAAGTCATTTTAAATGTATGGAATTGATTTCAGTTGATGAAATTGTAGAGTGGTGTAATGAGAATTAGTTATTAATGGTCATTAGGTCATTAGGTCATTAGGTCATTGGTGGTCATTAGGTCATTGGTGGTCATTGGTAGTCATTGG
>CAZDEU010000143.1:0-6632 GCA_964504265.1 uncultured Bacteroidales bacterium | reverse complement strand
CGCCCACCAGCTGCAGGCAAATGTAATGAACTTTTAACAGCTCCCTGACTGTTTTGCTGGCTCCATGAAGCACTCTCATCTGTCAACTCTGTGGTTATTGGTAAACGCCAGCCGCTGGGGCAAGGATTATTAATTCCTAATACGCCTTGCCAAAGTAAAGTTGAACCTGAATACCAATTAGTATTGCCGATAATAAAATTTGAATGTCCTGGAACATAATTACTGCTTTGTGTTGTCGTTGTTGAACTTAATGGACTTCTAGTTTGATGACCATCATCTAACCTTCCACACTGAAATAAATCTCCATAACTATCTGCATGGTTATAAGCAGTTGCAACTACAGATGCACCAAGATTTCTGTCAAGCCAACAAGTCCCATTTTGTCCGTTAACAGTCCCATAAGTAACTGATTGACCTTTATAAATAAATGTTACTTTTCCACAAGATTCTGATAAAGAAGTAGTATCAAATAATTGAACAGCATCAGAAACGCCACATTCATTATATGCCCAAACATACAAACTATAAACATTACTATGAATAAGCCCTATTTGATTATAAAATGTCATTAAACCATTATCAGTTGCTGTATTATAATCGTCAATAGTATTATATTTATAACCTGATGAACCTGTTACAGTATTCCAAACCCAAGTAATTGAATTTTTAGAAGTAATATTATTCGAGCTCGAAGGAGAAACTGGAACTGAAACACATCCACACATCAACGGCTGCCATGTTGTTCCAATAAATATTTCAACACAATTTGAAGTCAGATTAAAAATTTGTAAACCTTGTGCGGGATTATTAATATTGTTATCTCTATCAATTGTTGTCATTCTTGGTATTAAAATACCAGAATTTGTAGACGAAACATCTAAAATTGCTGATGGGTCAGATGGCGTGCTTGTGGTGTTGATTGCTACACCACTTTGCGAAAAGCATAGGGCAGTGAAAAGTGTAATGTTAAATGTTAAAAGTAAGGGCAATACTCTAAACGTTTTTTTGATTGATTTTTTTAATAATTGTGTGTTCATATTAAATTATAATTTTTATTAAACATTGAAATAAATTGCATATATTTCATTATGCGAAATAATAAAATCAATTAAACATAAAACATATAAAATATTTAAATTATATACTAAAATAATCTATATTTAGTAAGTATAATTAATGTTTAATTAGATTATACAAATATATATCAAAAAAACAAAAAAACAAATTATTTTACAATTTTATCTATTTATTTTAAATTATAATTTTAAATAATGTCTAAATTTAGTGTGCAAATAGGATAAACCTATATGTAACTATGTGAAACCTCTATGGCAAAAGTAGTTTATTGATAAATAAAATTGAAAACAGATATTTAGGTTAAAAATTTTGAAAAAAGTTGAACGTTTATGTTTTACTTGTTTTTTACATACTTATCTCCTCACACAGCGTACAACAAAGGCGTTAGTCTTAAGACCATTGGACTTATTGCCACTAGAGGAGTCCAATCTCCAAGCATATGTATTAGTCCAAACAGTAGAACTCCAGTACCAATCTGAAGGTTTAAAACCTGAGAGGGGGCAGGGACCTCCTTGACAAGTACCACCATTTGAAGGCTGGTTCCAGTTTAAATATAATTGGTTTAATTCATCCATATTCGGCAGATACCATCCACTGCCTAATCCCGTACATTGAGTAAGAGCATCTACCCAAGTATAAGTACCTGATTCATCAACATTTTTAACATACAAACAACCATTGTACTCAATTAACGTCTCGCCTGCATTTGCAGGAGGGCAGGAATTTGCGGTGCCAGTAGTACCAGTAGCACCTGCTACAACTGCCGACATATCAAGACCTACAGATTCTACTTTCCAAACTTTGCCAGAAGGGACAGTTTGCAAGTTTTTTACAATTACAACATCTTCAAATAATAAATTATTACCACCACCTATTGCAGCAGATACTGCATATTGTAAAACAGATATCAATTTAACATTGCTACCTATTTCTAGTGTTTGCCCTGATTTAATCCAATAAGGGAATTTACTATTATCAGAAACCAACACCTCATCGCCATCAATCTTTATTGATGGATAATTTTGCGAATTAATATTATTTGTGAAAAACAATAAGCAAAAGCAAGTCATTAAGACGATTTGTACATTTATTTTCATGTTTTGTAGATTAAAATTAAACATTGGTTTTATTTATATTAATTTTTAGTTAATTTCAAAAAATAACCGGAGAGAAATAAATGTTAACCCAAAAACAATATAATTTTATAAAATAATAAAAAACTCTCCGGTTAATATTTTTAAATCTGCATTAATCTCAACCGGGGAGGTGGGATATTCATTCATTAAAATGATATATATTAAAAAACATTCAATTTATTATGAAACTCCCCGGTTATAAATTAAATTAGTTTTAAGATTTCCTTTTTCATTTTCTTGCTTTTTTATAAACTGTTTAATAAGATATCTTCTCTGAACTGCTATATATAAAATTGCTTAACTCTATCATTTTAAACTTTTATTCAAAATTTACTTATTAACATAATGTAATTTTATTACATATAGCGTTAAATATAATAATACAAAACAAATCAGATTTTTTTACTTTAAAATCAATTTATTTTGGTTGCAAATATAATCAAAAAAAACAAAAATGCAAATTTTTTACACTTAAAATGTAAAATAATATCATTTTATAATTATTTACCTGTAGTTCAGCATTTTAAATAATCAAAAAAAACAACAGAACATAGAAATCGCAAATAAAATAGATTATCACGGTTTTATTTTAAAAATTTTAAATGCTCAGTAGGAGCAACAGTATAGTGGTTAGTAGAGTTAAATTTAAAATTTGTGTTTTTAACGATTAAAAAAAAAATATTAATTTATGAGTACACTCCGAAAACTAGCAAAACAAAAAGAAGTAATTGATTCGTATATTAAACAAGGGGATGCATCCTCTTGTTTATATAATTAATCAGAGTTATATTAATAATTATCTCAAATGAAGAACTTTTCGGAGCAAACTTATCTATATAAATTATAATTTTATTTTTAATACTTTATCATAGGCGTCTAAGTCGCCAAGGTTTTTAGTTTATATAAGTCCATATGATTTATTTGTATTTATGTTATATACTGCACTTAAAGATTTTCTGATAATTTTACAAGGTCAAGAAGTTCTTTGTTATTCAATTCTCCAAGCCATTTTTCGCCCGAGCTAACAGTCAAATTTGCAAGTTCTTTTTTGTCGCATATCATTTTGTCAATACGTTCTTCGAGCGTACCTTTATTAATAAGTCGATGCACAACAACTTTTTTATCCTGTCCTATTCGATATGCTCTGTCGGTAGCCTGATTTTCGACAGCGGGGTTCCACCACAAATCGTAATGAATAACATTTTGAGCTTGCGTCAGGTTAAGCCCGGTGCCACCTGCTTTTAGCGAAAGAATAAATATTTTGCGGTGAGGTTTTATCTGAAAATCTTCAATAAGCTGTTCTCTTTTTTTACGAGGCACAGAGCCGTGCAAGAACAAAGGCTCAATTAAAAATTTTTCTTTAATAAGTAATTGCAACAAATCGCCCATTTCTTTATATTGAGTAAAAATCAATACTTTTTCGTTATTATCAATAATAGAATCCAATAAATCGAATAAAATACACATTTTACCTGAAAGATTTGCTGAGTTAGCTCCAGTTTTTAAATATTGAAAAGGATGATTGCCAATTTGTTTTAAAGCAATCATCATTTTAAGTACCAGCCCTTTTCTTTCAATACCAGTACTATTAGCAATAATATCCATAGCATTCTGAACAGTACTTTCGTAAAGTGCTGCTTGGTCTTTTGTAAGCGAACAATACTGATTAATTTCAATTTTATCGGGCAAGTCGTTAATTATGTTTTTATCATTTTTCATTCGCCTCATAATAAAAGGCGAAGTAATTTTTTTAAAAACTTCAATTTTTTTATGACTTCGCTCCAACGTAATAGGTTTAGCGAATTCCTCGTTAAAACTTTTAGCAGAGCCAAGATAGCCATGGTTAGTAAAGTCGAAAATGCTCCAGTATTCGCTTAATCGATTTTCGACAGGCGTACCGCTAAGAGCAATTTTAATATCAGCTTTTATTGACTTAATAGCTTTTGTTTGTGCAGTATTATGGTTTTTAATATTTTGAGCTTCATCAATAATTAAAATGCGCCAGTGATATTCTGAAATAATATCTTTATCGGAGCGAACAGTACCGTAAGAAGTAATAAGGATGTCGTTATCTTTGAAATCGTTTATATTGCGTTTATTTCCGTGATAAATGAAACATTTGAGAGTAGGGGCAAATTTTTGAATTTCTTTTTCCCAGTTAGTAATAATTGTAGTAGGAACAATAATAAGAGCTTTATGTTTAATTAGTGTTTGTTCGTCTTTGAATTTTTGCAACAAAACTATAGTTTGTAAGGTTTTCCCAAGTCCCATATCATCGGCTAAAATACTTCCAAAGCCAATTCGGCTGTTTTTATATAACCATTCGTAACCTCTTATTTGATAAGGGCGTAGCACAGCGTTAATGCTATCAGGCAAAGGCACAGGCTTATTCTCTTTTAATTTATTAAGCACCTTACCAACTTCAGCAGTAACTTTAATTTTTTCACCATTGTATTCATCTGCCAATAAAATCCTAAGCATCTCATTTTTACTTAGTTTTTCGCCATTTTTAATAAATTCTAATAATTTATTTAATTCTTCCTTATTAACATGTATGTAATTATTTTTCAGTTTAACAATGCCCTCCATACCCTGAACTAACTTCAGAAATTCCTTTTCTCCATACAAGTCGTTACCAACAGCAATTTTCCATTCAAAATTAAGAACCGACATTAAGTCCATATAGGTTTTAGCCGATAATTTTGATTCGTTCTTTACACTAAAAGAAGTAGCAGGTTTAACAATTGTTTTTAGAGATTTAGGCAAAAGAATTTCAACTCCTAAGAGTTTCAAAATTGGAATTATTTGTAAAAGAAAAACGGAAAAATCTTGTGAATTATATTTTATTGTATGCTTTGTTTTACTATTATTCAGAATAATATTAAATTCGGGAAAATTGTCCTGAAGTTGCATCAAATCTTTTGTAACTTCAATTAATTTTGTTCCATTATTTTTAACAAATTTATGAAATGGAAGTGGAGCCTCAATTTTGTCTTTAACGTTATTATTTATGTATAAATCTACATTAAAATAAGGATAATCTTCAGAAATTTTTAATACAGGTATATATTTACGTTTATCGCTATTAATTTTATTTAGCCATATTTGGATTGAATTTAAAACTTCTTTGTTGATAAAATTTTCCTGATAAGTATTACCAAAAAACATACACATAATAGGTTCTTCATCTTTTCGGACTATATATTCGTGAATATCATTAATAATTGCAGTATTTATTATAGAAGTAAGAAAAAATGAATAATCTTCATTATAGTTTAAATAATATAATTTTTTATTATGTTTAGCTATAATATTTATAAAATTAGAATATTTGTTTAAAATATCTAATTGTTGTTTAACAAAATCGTCTTGTAATAATGGTTGCCAGAATATATGGTATAAATTATTAAAAAATATTAATTTGGGGACAATAGCTCCCTGCTCAATTATTTTTTTTGCAAATTGAAAATAATAATAAAAAATTTTTAGATTATCTTGTGCTAACGGTAGCCTGAAAACATTGTCATCATCAAGCATATAAAATAAATTTGCTAATGGTATCTCAATAATATCGTTTTCATAAATAAGATTAGCTTTAATTTGCTTAGTATTGTCAATTATAATTTCAATATTCAGGCAATTATCAAGATTTGGTGACTGTAATTTTATTGCATTTTTTAAAAAATTATCATTAACTCTTTTACTTATTTTTTTAATATTATTAAGAAGATTATTTTTGAAATTATTATCAGAAAAAGGAGTATTATCCGACAGCAAATCAAGAAATTTATTATTATAATCAGGTATCAGAGTAAAATCAAGATCGTTAAGATATTCATTATCAGTAATATTTGTGATATGTATTTTTTTTTCATTTTTATTCACAAATAACTCATCCCACGATTCAATTTTTTCGTTTGTATTAATATTAATTTGAAAATCATTATTTGAAAGTTCTTTTAAAATGTCGAAGTCGTGGATTTCGAGAACTTTAAAAGGGTTTAAATCAATTTCGCTTGCAAGGATATAAATAACCGCAGCGAGATGTTTGCAAGGCACAGCCCAGTCGGGACAACTACATTTCATATCAAAATCGCGCCAGGTTTTGGGAAATAGTTGAACCCCTGCATTATTGGCAAGTTGCAGGAACTCATCAGGCAGCCTGCGGTTAAGAAGTTCGGCTAATAGTGTAGGCTTGTTTTTGATAATATTAATAATATCATTTTTTTGTTTATCAGTAAATTTAGGAACTGTAATATGAATATTATAGGGGCTGGGGCGTGTACCTGCTACTTTAGCTTTAATTATGTTTTTATCAATATTAATACTAACAACAGCTCCGTTAGCAGCATAACGCCTGCCACGTGGCAGGCGGTTGCTGTAATCAATATTGTTAAGTGCATTTAAAAATTGTATTCC
>CAZDEU010000142.1:0-6903 GCA_964504265.1 uncultured Bacteroidales bacterium | reverse complement strand
ACTTCTCATTTTAATTAGTAATAAACTTTTCATCTGAAAAATGTTTTAGGTTTGTAATATTTTTTTAAAATTTATGCAATTTATAAAAAATATATTTATATATAACATATTATATAAATATTTATTTTAAATACATTTTAACATATTATATATATTTATTAAACATATTTATCAAATAATTAATTAATAAAAAAAACATATTCAGTACTATTATATGTAGTTTTATATTTTAACTACAAGTATAAATGGACTAAAAAAGTTACAACAGATTTTCTATATTATATTATTACTGTTTTAAGTTAATGAATAAGATATATTTGTATAAAATAATTATTAATCTTTATTATTTATATGTTAGTAGTAATTATTAATTGTAAATCAATTATATAAATTATTAAGATGTTACACCTGCGGTGCTATTGAAATATTTTGCTACTAAGCACTTTAAATTCATTTATAAGCATTGTAGATATAAATAAAAAAATACTTATTTTCTAATGATTTGATCATTAATTAAATACAAAAGTTTAAAGTATGATTTGTATTTTTGTGATACATTTAAATTTTTTTATTATTTTTATAAAAAATTTACGAATTAATATTCGGAAAATGAAATTCTGGGAAATAATTATATACCCTGTGTCCTTATTATACGGTTTGGCTGTATATATTAGAAACAGATTGTTTGATTTTGGAATATATAAATCACATTCTTTTAATTTTCCTGTTGTTAGTGTTGGTAATTTAAGTGTTGGCGGTACAGGCAAAACGCCACACGTTGAATATCTTATCAGATTGCTTAAAGATGAATTTAAAATTGCGGTTCTTAGTAGAGGGTATAGGCGTAAAAGTAAAAATTTTATTATAGCTGATAACTTAGTTAAATGGCAAGATATTGGAGATGAGCCCATGCAATATTATAATAAATTTAAAAATAATAATATTGTAATTGCTGTAGATGAAAGAAGGAAAAGAGGGATAAAAAATCTTATTAATACATATAATGATATAGATGTAATATTATTAGATGATGCATTCCAACATAGGTATGTAAAACCAGATTTGTCAATTTTACTTACTGATTATTATAATCCATATTATAACGATTATTTATTGCCTTCGGGTAAATTACGAGAACCTGCTGCTGAAGCTAAAAGAGCTGATATTATTGTTGTTACAAAATGTCCAAAAGTGCTATCTCCCATTACTGCTAAAACTATTGAAGAAAAAATTAATCCTGCACCACATCAGAAATTATTTTTTTCTTATATTAAATATGATAAGTTATGCCCGGTAACCGGTATTAATTTAGATTTAATTCCTGATAAGTTTTATTCTATTATGATTGTAGCAGGAATTGCCAATACCTATCCTCTCGAAGAACATCTCAAAAGAATGTGTGTTGAGCTTGAAATATTAAAATTTCCTGACCATCATAATTTTTCTGACAATGATATTGCTATTATTTGTAAAAAATTTCATAATATTGTATCGAAAAACAAAATTTTAGTTACAACGGAAAAAGATTTGATACGTTTCGAGAATCATAAAATGTTCGACTCGCTTAAAGAACTTCCGTTTTTTTATGTACCTATTAAAATTGAATTTCATAAAAATTATAAAAACCATTTTGACCAAAAAATCTTAAACTATGTTAGAAAAAATTCTGGAAACCACTAAATTCATTCAATCTAAGATTGGTGATTTTAAACCAAGTACCGGTATTGTATTAGGTTCGGGCTTGGGCAATCTTGCAACACATATTGAAGTTCACGTTGCTATACCTTATTCTGAAATACCTAATTTCCCTGTTTCTACAGTTGTTGGGCATGCTGGCAAATTAGCTTTCGGGACTATCAATGGACATAAAGTTGTTGCTATGCAAGGACGTTTTCATTATTACGAAGGCTATACAATGAAAGAACTGACTTTTCCTATCAGGGTTATGAAATATCTCGGTATTGATCGTCTTTTCCTTTCAAATGCTGCTGGTGGAACTAATCCCGCTTTTAAAGTTGGCGATATTATGGTTATTAACGACCAGATGAATTTATTGCCTTCAAATCCTTTGATGGGAACTAATGATGACAGGCTCGGGCCTCGCTTTCTTGATATGCACAATGCCTACGACAAAAATCTAATTGATAAGGCTTTTGAAGTTGCTAAAAAGAACGGCATAAAATTGCAGGAAGGTGTTTACGCTGCTGTTAGCGGTCCTTGTTTTGAAACACCTGCTGAATATGGTTATATTAGAATACTTGGTGCTGATGCTATTGGTATGTCAACTGTTCCTGAGGTTATTGTAGCCCGCCACATGGGACTGTCTTGTTTTGCAGTTTCAATTATCACCGACTTAGGCATTAAAGGAATGGTAGTTGAAGTTTCGCACGAAGAAGTGCTCGAAGCTGCAGCAAAAGCCGAACCTATACTTACGACAATTATAAAAGGTATGTTGGCAACCTTATAATAATTTAAAATAATTATCAACCATTTCTCTTACACAACCATCGCCACCTTTCTTTGAAAGGACGATGGTTGCTTTATTTTTAATCTCTTGTGCAGCATCAGCCGGACAAAAACTAAAGCCTGCTTTTTCAAAAACAGGCAAATCGTTAAGGTCGTCCCCTATATATGCAACATTTTGCATACTTATTCCAAGCTCTTCGCACCATTTTTCTAAAATTCCGGCTTTATCCCATGTTCCTACGTAAACATATTGTACACCCAATAGCTCAGCTCTCCTGCGAATTATATTTTCATTTATTCCTGAACTGATAAATGCTGCTTTATTTCCTGCTAAAACAAAATTTCTTATAGCAAGCCCATCTCGTGTATTAAATTTTTTGAACTCATCGCCCGATTGCGAATAATACATTCCGCCATCAGTTAATACTCCATCAATGTCCATAGCAAGAAGTCCAAGTTTAAAATTATTTAACCTTTTAACAACTTCTTCAATATCTTTTACAACTAATTGTTCTACTGTTGTATTAAGAAATTCTGCTATTTTTACTAAATGTTCAATACCTGCTTCGTCTAATTTTTCTTCTAATTGACCTATAATATTAATTGGTATATTACATTTTTCTGCCATATCCTTAATATAAATCTGACTTTTACCTCTGAGGTAACGAATGTTTTTTGAAAGAAAACTCATACTATTGTTTTTTCTATTGATTGAGCTATCGGAAGTAGCGATTTGTATAATTTTTTAAATTCTTTGTGATTTAATTGTTGAGACGCATCAGATTTTGCTTTTGATGGTTCAGGATGTGTTTCTATTAATAATCCGTCAATGCCCATTGCCATACATGCTCTTGCCAAATCAGACACTCCGTATGAATAACCCATAGCATGACTCGGGTCTAAAATTATAGGCAAATTTGTATATTGTTTTAGATAAGCCACACCACATAAATCAAGTGTAAAACGAGTTTTTGTTTCAAATGTTCTTATGCCTCTTTCACATAAAATAACATTTGAATTCCCTCCTGATAAAACAAACTCTGCTGCCTGTACAAATTCTTGTAAAGTAGCACCAAAACCTCTTTTTAAAAGTATCGGTTTTTGAGTTGAAGCACATTTTTTTAATATACCGTGGTCATACATCGCTTTAGCACCAACCTGAATAACATCGGCATATTCTATTATTGCGTCAGCATGTGTTGAATCTCTTACTTCAGTAACAATTGCAAAACCATATTCTTGACGAATTTCATCAAGCATTTTCAAGCCTTCTAATCCTAAGCCCTGAAAAGTATATGGTGAAGTACGTGGCTTAAAACTACCTGCTCTTAATGTTGATATATTTAGACTTTTTAATAATTCGGCAGTAACTTTAATTTGTTCTCTTGATTCTACTGAACAAGGACCTGCAATCATTATAGTATTATTAGTGTTTCCACCTATTTTAGCTTTGCCTATGCTGATTTCACGTTTTTCTCTTTTATAAGATGAGCTTGCAAGTTGAATATCATTGTCAAAAACAAAATATTCTGATACTAATTCAATATCTTTGTCGTCAAGTTGCTTTACAGAACTTGGTGTAATTAAAATAATATTATCATTATCGTTCAATAATATTGAACGATATTTTAATGCAATTTCTTTAATTGTATTTTCTTGTGTTCCTTTTTTAATATGAATAATCATGACTCACCTTTAATCAAATTGTTAAACTTAACTGTTCCACATAATCGACCCTCATTATCAACTACAGGAAGAAATAAAATCGGGAAATCCAGATTCTTAATATAATCAAGCATTTCCGATATTGTATCGCTATCTTTAACAATAGCTGGTTTTTTATTTATAATAAGTTCAGGATATTTTAAATTGTTGTTGAAATCTCCTTTTAAAATGCTTCTTCTAACATCGGCATTGCTGATAATACCTTCGAGTACGCCATTTTTATCAATAATATGAGTAAAGCCCATTCTGTAATCTTCAATTAATTGCAAAGCTTCAATAAAATTGTATTCTCCCTTAACAAGATAGGGTATTTCATCTTTTTCAAGCATAAAATCGCCGACAAAATAACGCGATTTAATATCATCTGATTTTAATTTCATTATTGCAGAGCCAATAAATTGTTCTTTAAATAAAAATGAACCAGTAACAACAGCATAAACTCCCATATTCCTCAAAATAAATGAAAGTTCTTCGTTAATTCCGCCATCTATATGAATTTTTTTTGAAGGATATTTAGCTCTGAATTTTCTAATTTTTCTGAAAGTTTCTCTATTAAAAACACCGCCACTTTTGCCCGGTGTAGTTGCCATAAATAAAATAAATGAAAATTTTCCGTTTATCTCATCAAAAACATCAACCTCAGTTTCTGAAACAATAGCAAGACCGTATTTTGTTTTAGTATTATCGGGTATTTGAGGTATTTTATCTAAATTTTCGTATTGAAATGTTACCATTTCAACATTATGTTCTTGTATTAACTTATAATATTTTTCTGGTTTCGACGTAATAAGATGTAAATCTATGGGTGTATTGCTTGTTTCCCTGATTTTTGAAATATCATCAAAAACAGAAATGTCGTCATTACAATCAATATGCAAATAATCAATTCTATACGCATCAAGCTCTTTAACAAGTGCAGTTAAATCTTTGTTGTGTGATGAATATATTGAAGCTGAAATTTTCATTTTTATTTATTCTCTGAAAGAATATTTTTAAGTGGCAAAGCTAATGAAAATTTAAGAATTAATAAAAATAAGCAACAATTAACTGTTAAATAAACTTTATTGCAAATAACATACTGATATTTGGACGTACTGGGGTAATAATTATTGCAATTATCAGTTTAGCCTATATTGCTTTCAGCAATAAGTTATATGTGAAAGAGTTTTATATGATGATTTTTTAGTTAACACCTTAATATCATGAGTATTTTTTTACATAACATTTGCTTTAGGGTCAAAAAGCTCCATTTCAGGTTTTCTTTTCTTCTTATTGATTTTTCTTAAAGCTTTATTTGATTTGCGTTTTTCCTTCTTAAAGGGATTAGACCAAAAATTTAAACCTCTTTTTTTCTTAGGTTGTTGAATAACTTCATATTTGTGCATTGATTTTTTCTGAAATGTTATAAAAAGAAATTTTTTGTTAGACTTTTTATATGTTTTAGGATTAAAATTACTATGTTTGTCTGATTTTTTTCTTTTGTCATAAATTGAAGGGCGACCGCTTCCGTATTTAGTTTTAAACCTTATATCTTTTTTCAATAATCTAATATTTCGATTACTAAAATCAGATTTTTTGATTGGCTTAGGAACTCTAATATTTAAGTATTTGTTTCTTGCTGATAATCTTCGCATAGATGATGGAGCTGGAACAGGTTTCCCTTTAGTAGCTCTATACGAATAAAAAGAAGGACCTTTTTTCCTGCGGCTTTCTTTTAAAAATTGCTTTGTACCCGAAAAAGACCTGTCTCTTGATGCAAATTGACCATTAGTTTTTAAACGCCCTTTTTTATAATCAATGCTAGTTAAATTTCCTTTATTGCTTTTGTTATTATGAGCATCAACACCAAAAATAGCAATATTTTTGGTTATTCCACACGAAGAAATAACAAAAAAAATAATGAAACAAAAAGAAAAAAATCGTATTTTGCACATAATTTCAACGTTTTTTACGTTGTTGTATGTCAATATGTTACATTTTTTAAACTATTAAAATTTAATTTTATGAAGAAAAAACTAATTATTCTTTTGTGCTTTATTTCGGTTCTTCGTATGCCAATAAAGGCTGATGAAGGTATGTGGTTACCATTATTAATCAACAGACTTAATTATGTTGATATGAAAAAAATGGGATTGCGATTAACTGCTGAAGAAATTTACAGTGTTAATAATTCAAGTCTTAAAGATGCTATTATTATTTTTGGCGGTGGTTGTACAGGCGAAATTATTTCACCCGACGGGCTTATACTTACCAACCACCATTGTGGTTATAGCTTTATTCAGGAACATAGTTCAATTGAACACGATTATCTTACCAATGGCTTTTGGGCGATGAACAAGTCTGAAGAATTGCAAAATGAAAATATTAAAGCAAAATTTGTTGTTCGCATTGAGGATGTTACTAAAAGAGTACTTGCAGTTGTTAACGATAATATGCCTGAAAAAGAAAGAAAACAAAAAATCGATGAAATAATTGGTACTATTGAAAGTGAAGCAAGCGAAAATGAAATTTATGAAACTGTAGTTGAAAGTTTTTTTGAAGGCAATGAATATTATCTTTTTGTATACGAAGTATATACTGACGTTAGGCTTGTTGGAGCTCCTCCATCTTCAATTGGTAAATTCGGCGGCGATACCGACAATTGGATGTGGCCCCGTCATACTGGCGATTTTTCACTATTCAGAGTTTATACCGACAAGGATGGCAAGCCTG
>CAZDEU010000141.1:5783-6994 GCA_964504265.1 uncultured Bacteroidales bacterium | reverse complement strand
TCGGTAAAAGACATGCCGAGATGATTAGACGTAATTCTGAATCCGAACTTATTGCTTTATGCGATATAAAACCTAAAGAAGAACTCGGTATTGATGCTTTTGACGTACCTTTTTTCAATTCTATTGAAGAGCTTTTTGCTGCAGGTTTGGATTTTGATGTTTTAAATGTTTGCACTCCTAACGGATTACATGCAGCTCATTCGCTTATTGCCTTAAACGCTGGGAAACACGTTGTTTGTGAAAAACCTATGGCACTTTCGCGCAAAGATGCTGAAGCTGTTATATATAAATCGTTACATGTATCTAAGCATGTTTTTCTTGTGATGCAAAACAGATATTCGCCACCATCAGTATGGATTAAAGAGGTTATTGATAAGAATTTATTAGGTGATATTCATCTTGTTCAAATTAATTGTTTATGGAACAGAGATGATAATTATTATAAAAAAGAAGGATGGAAAGGTTCTCTTGTTCTTGACGGTGGAACTTTGTTTACGCAGTTTTCGCATTTTATCGACATAATGTATTGGTTGTTTGGCGATATTAAAGATATTAACGCTTCTTTTGCTGATTTTACTCATAAAGATTTAACTGAATTTGAAGACTCAGGACTTGTTACATTCTCGTTTGTTAATGGTGGTATGGGTTCTTTGCAATATTCTACTGCTGTTTGGGACAGAAATCTCGAAAGCAGCATGACAATTTTAGGCAGTAAAGGCTCAGTTAAAATTGGTGGTCAATATATGAACGAAGTTGAAATATGTAATATTGATAATTATAAAATGCCCGAATTAGCGCCTTGTAATCCTGCTAACGATTACGGAAAGTACAAAGGCTCTGCTGCTAATCATCATTTTGTTATCGAAAATGTTGTTGATACTTTAAAAGGAAGAACTGCTGCAAGTACTAATGCTTTAGAAGGCTTGAAAGTAGTTGATATTATCGAAAGAATTTATGAACTAAGACCCAAGAATCTATTTAAAAAATTATCTTATTTTAATTTTTAAAATATTAACTTTATTTAATTTAATTATATGAATATCTACGAAAAATTATTAAAAGGAGAAACTAAACTTTCTGTTATCGGACTTGGTTATGTTGGATTACCAATAGCTCTTGAATTTGCTCGCAATGTTAAGGTTGTCGGCTTCGACATTAAAGCAGACCGCATCGAAAAAATGAAAAATAAAATTGACCCTAGCGAAGAACTG
>CAZDEU010000141.1:0-5683 GCA_964504265.1 uncultured Bacteroidales bacterium | reverse complement strand
CTTGAAAAAGAATCAGGTTTGAAATTCAAAACTGATTTTATGGTTGGCTATTCTCCCGAACGTATTAATCCTGGCGATAAAGAACATACTATTACTTCTATTAAAAAAGTTGTTTCAGGTTGTTGCGATGAAGCTGCAAATATTATAGCCGATGTTTATAAAATTGTCGTTAAAGCTGGAGTACATATTGCTCCAACTATTAAAGTTGCAGAAGCTGCTAAGATTATTGAAAATACTCAACGCGATGTTAATATTGCTTTGATGAATGAACTTTCAATTATTTTTAACCGCATGGGTATTAATACTTACGATGTTCTTAAAGCTGCCGGCACTAAATGGAACTTCCTGAAATTTTACCCGGGTTTAGTTGGCGGGCATTGTATTGGCGTTGACCCTTATTATTTAACTTATAAAGCTAAAAAATATCGTTATCACCCTCAAATTATTAACTCAGGCCGTTTTGTTAATGATTCTATGGGCTTTTATATTGCTAAACAAATTGTTAAACAACTTATTTCGCAAGGTAAAAATATTTTAGGTTGCAAAACTCTTGTTATGGGTGCTACTTTTAAGGAAAATGTTAGTGATATAAGAAATTCAAAGGTTTCTGATTTAATTTCAGAACTTAAAACTTATGGCGTTGTTGTGGATGTTGTTGACCCTTACGCAAATTCTAAAGAACTTCAGCATGAATATGGTTTTGCTCTGACCGAAAAACTTGCTCATGATTACGATGTTATTGTTGTTGCTGTTATGCACAACGAATATAAAGCTTACGATGAGCAATGGTTTAAAAATATTTCAAAACCAAATGCAGTATTTGTAGATGTAAAGGGTGTTTTTAAAGATAAAATAAAAGAACTTACTTATTGGAGCCTTTAATATTGAAAAATGAGTATTGATAAATCAAAATATAAAATTCTTGTAACAGGCGGCACTGGTTATATTGGTTCACATACTGTTGTAGAATTGCAACAAAGTGGTTTTGATGTAGTTATTGCTGATAATCTGTCTAATTCTTCTGCTGAAGTTGTTGATGCTATTGCTGAAATTACAGGCAAAAAATCTGATTTTGAGAAAGTTGATTTATCTGATTATAATTCATGTGTTTTTTTATTTAAAAAATATACCAACATCAAGGCTGTTATTCACTTTGCTGCTTATAAAGCCGTTGGTGAATCTGTAGCAAATCCTTTAAAATATTATCATAATAATTTGTTTTCATTAGTAAATTTACTGAAGGCTATGAAAGATAACAATGTCAGGCAATTTATCTTTTCGTCCTCCTGTACTGTTTATGGTAATCCCGACAGCCTTCCTGTTAATGAAACAATGCCCATTAAACCTGCTTTATCTCCTTACGGCAATACTAAACAAATTGCTGAAGAAATACTTTTCGACAATGTTAATGCTGATGTTGATTTGAATGTAATATCGCTTCGCTATTTTAATCCTATTGGGGCTCATTCCTCCGCCATTATTGGTGAGAATTGTAATGATGAACCTAATAATCTCTTACCTTATATTACTCAAACTGCTATGGGAATAAGACCTGTACTGAGAGTTTTTGGTAACGATTACGATACTCCTGATGGTACTGCTGTTAGAGATTATATTCACGTTTGCGATTTGGCAGAGGCTCATGTTAAAGCTCTGATAAGACTTATAGATAATCAAAACGAAAAGAAATTTGAAGTTTTTAATATTGGAACAGGTAATGGTTTTTCTGTTCTCGAAGTTATTAATGCTTTTGAAAAAGTTTCGGGTGTGAAATTGAATTATAAAATTGTTGACAGACGCCCGGGCGATGTTACTGCAGTTTGGGCTGATACTAAGCTTGCTAATAATGTTTTAAAATGGTCGGCTGTTAGAAACCTCGACGAAATGGTTGAATCAGCCTGGAAATGGGAAAATAAACTTGCTAACAATAAAAAATAAGTGATTATGTTTAAAAAAACTATTTTAATAACAGGAGGAGCCGGTTTTATTGGTTCGCATGTAGTTCGTCTTTTTGTTAATAAATATCCTGACTATAAAATTGTTAATCTTGATAAACTTACTTATGCAGGTAATTTGCTTAATCTTAAAGATGTTGAGATTAAACCTAATTATTTATTTGTTCATGGCGATATTGTTGATGCTGTTTTTGTTTCAGATTTGTTTAATAAAATGAAGTTTGACGGTGTTATACATCTTGCCGCCGAATCGCATGTTGACCGTTCTATTTCTAATCCTACCGAATTTATTTATACTAACATTGTCGGAACTATTAATTTATTGAATGCTGCTAAAGCATCTTGGGCTGATGATTTTTCTAATAAAAGATTTTACCAAATAAGCACCGACGAGGTTTATGGTTCGCTTGGTACAGCAGGCTTGTTTACGGAATCAACTGCTTATGACCCCAAAAGCCCTTATTCTGCTTCAAAAGCTAGTAGCGACCATCTTGTAAGGGCTTATGCTCATACTTTTGAATTGCCTATTGTAATTACTAACTGCTCTAATAATTATGGTCCTTTTCAGTTTCCCGAAAAACTTATTCCTCTTGCTATTAATAATATAAGGAATAATAAACCTGTGCCTGTTTATGGTAAAGGTGAAAATATTCGCGATTGGCTTTATGTCGAAGACCACGCTTCAGCTATTGATACTGTTTTTCATAATGGTAAAAACGGCGAAACTTACAATATTGGCGGTATTAATGAGTGGCGGAATATTGATTTGATTCATTTATTATGTAAAATAATGGATGAAAAACTTGGCAGACCAAAAGGTCAATCTGCGTCTTTGATTACTTTTGTTAAAGACAGAGCTGGGCACGACCTCCGCTATGCTATTGATGCCTCCAAAATTAAAAGTGAACTTGCATGGGAACCCAAACATAATTTTGAAACAGGTTTGGAAAGAACTGTTCAATGGTATCTCGACAATCAAAAATGGCTTGATGATGTTACTTCGGGTGAATATAAAAAATATTACGAAAATCAATATATAAAACGTTAAAATGTCGTATTCAAAAGCTTTTCATACGGAAGACCTTAGCAAATATTCTTTTCTTGTTACCGGCGGCGGTGGTTTTGTCGGTTCCAATATTGTCGAATATTTACTGAAATTTAATTCCAATAAAGTAAGGATTATAGATAATTTTTCAACAGGCTTTCGCGAAAATATTGAGGCTTTTGTTACTAATAATAAATTTGAGCTTATTGAAGGCGATATAATTGATTTATCTGTTTGTAATAAAGCTTGTCAGGGGATTGACTTTGTTATTCATCAGGCTGCTCTTGGTTCTGTCCCAAGGTCAATTAAAGATCCTTTAGCTGCTAATCTCAATAATGTTAATGGTTTTCTTAATATGCTTGTTGCTGCCAGAGATGCTAAAGTAAAACGTTTTGTTTATGCCAGTTCTTCTTCTGTGTTTGGCGACAGCCCCGTATTACCTAAGAAAGAAGAAAATTTAGGGAATCTTCTTTCTCCTTATGCTGTTACTAAAAGGGTGAATGAATTATATGCCGGAGTTTTTCAAAAAGTTTACGGTATGGAACTTATTGGATTGAGATATTTTAATATTTTTGGTCCGCGTCAAAATCCTGCTGGTCCTTATGCTGCTGTAATCCCTTTGTTTTTTGAAAGTATTATTAATAATGTACCACCTCAAATAGACGGTGATGGTGAGCAAACCCGCGATTTTACTTTTGTTGAAAATGCTGTACAGGCTAATATTAAAGCTGTTTTCTGTAAAAATACCGAAGCACTCGGCTCTGTTTTTAATGTAGCTTGTGGTGATTCTACTTCAATTAATGAGTTGTTTTATAATATATGTTCAATTGTTAAATCTGATATTAAGCCCATTTACAGGGCAGCGAGACAGGGCGATATAAGACAATCATTAGCTGATATCAGCAAAGCTAAAAATATTCTTGGCTATACCCCACTTATAAATATTAAGGAAGGCTTACAGATTTCTTACGATTGGTACAAAAAGTAAAAATTGCTTAGCAGAAATTGTATTAAACAGAATTAATAGTTGAATGTTTATATAATAAAAATATAGATATACAACATATTTGTCGATAGATAAGCATAATTCATATATAATTTTTTGTATTCAAAACGAAAAAAGAATTAAAGCCTGTGCGAGCAAAATTCTTAAAAACATAGTAAGAGGATAAACAGTAGCATAAGCAGTTGATTGAGCGTGCGCAGGGGCAATACCATTAGCAAATTCCAATGCTGGAGGGTCGGTCATTGCACCTGAAATAATACCACAAATGAGCAAATAATTAGTTTTCATTAATCTCGCAATTAGACTAACAATAAATATTGGTAAAAAAGTAATTGCAGCTCCATAAATCAGCCAAATATATCCATCATTTATAAGAGTATTCAAAAACTGGCTACCAGAATTTAAACCCACACAGGCAAGAAATAATGTAATACCAATTTCCTTAATCATCATATTAGCACCTGGTGTCATATAAAAGTCGAAGGATTTAATTCTGCCTTTATGACCTAACAAAATAGCAATTATTAAGGGACCGCCTGCCATCCCTAATTTAGCAGGCACAGGCAAACCTGGTATAAAAATAGGGATACTTCCCAACAATATTCCAAGAAAAATACCTAAAAAAATTGGGATTGTATTAGGATGAGCCAATTCGTTAAGAGAATTGCCGAGTTCTTTTCTAATATCCTGTAGCAAATCTCTTTTGCCCACAATTCGCACAGTATCGCCGAGTTCTAATGTAGTTTCTTTTGTTGGCAACAACTCCATACCTGCTCTAAAAATGCGAGTAATATTAGCCTCATACCTTCTGTAAATACCAATCTGTTCAATTGTTTTTCCGGCAAGTTTACGATTAGTAAGCAAAACATTAAACATTGCAAGATTACCTGATATTTCTCGTTTGCCGCCAATTTTCACATCACCCATTTTAATTCTCAAGTTTTCTATCAGGTTAATAGCCGATACTCCATATATAATATCGCCCTGCTTAATAATACAATTTTCAGCAGGGACAAAGAATTCCCCTTCACGAAAAATTCTCGAAATAACTAATTCGTTATCAACTACTCTTTTAATATAACTAATCTCTTTATTAAACATATTAGGATTAGTTATTAAAATTTCAACACTTTCAAGTTTTTTATAATCATTCTGATATTTAAGATTAATTTCTTCAACTTCCTTTTTAATATTAATGCGGAATATGATGCGTATTAATACCATAGTAAGAATAATACCAAGAATCCCAAAAGGATAAGCTATTGCGTAGCTCATACCTGCTATTGCTGCATCATCTGGATTACCTAATTCTATTAATATCTGTTGAGCAGCACCAAGTCCGGGAGTATTAGTAACTGCTCCGCTCATAATACCCGCTATAATTGCAGGACTAATGCTGGGTATTAAACTAAATAAAACAGCAATTACAAAACCAATAATTACAATTGCTATAGCAAACAAATTAAGTTTAAAGCCATTTTTTCGAAACGAACTAAAAAAACGAGGTCCAACATCAATACCAATAGCGTAAACAAATAATATAAGACCAAATTCACGAATAAAATGCAATAAATCGGCATCAGGCTTAGCACCCAAATGCGAAATTATTAATCCGCAAAACATTACTGCGGCAACACCTAACTTTATTTTAAATATTTTTATCTTCCCGATTAATAC
>CAZDEU010000140.1:0-7003 GCA_964504265.1 uncultured Bacteroidales bacterium | reverse complement strand
CGCTTGTTTCATCAATCTCTTCTTCGTAATTGCCAAGTGCAAAGTATTTGGTTTGCAGGAGGGTGGAGGCGGAGTATAGCTTAGTTTTAACCCTCATTAAATCAGGACCGTAAGTAAACTCAATTTTATCCTGTTCCTGAGTTACAGATTTTGTTTTACCGTTTATGTAGTATTCTATGTAGTGGTCGGTAGTAATTGTAAAAGGGTTGTCGGTAATCTTAGTTAGTTGATTGGGTTTTGCATTGTTTCCGTAAACATAATTGCCTGCATCTGTTTTCGTGGTAATATTACCTCTGAAGTCGTATTCGATTTCCTGTGTTAAATAATTGCTAACATAAGAATTATCAAGATAAGTATTGTTGAGCCGGTTAAGGTTGTCGTATTCAAAAGTTTCTGTTTGCCCGGTAATATTATCAGTACGTGAGTTTATGTTATTCATTTTTAAACTAAACTAATTGATTATTTGTCAATTAAAATCATTTTTTTAGTATCAATTTCTTTATCGTCCACAATTAAGGAATAAAGATACATGCCGGCTTTAAATTCGTAAGCGTTTATAATAATGCTTCCTTTACCAGTATGATAAATAGGAAATGTTTTTATCAATGCACCTTGCATATCAAAAATAAATAATGAAGCACTTTTTGAATTTTCTAATATATCAAATTCAATAATGCTTTGTTCAGAAAACGGATTAGGTTTGTTTTGGTATAAGATTGAATTATTATTTAATATTATTGGATAGTCCTGGTTTTGAATTTGGTTATTACAACAAAAAGTCATTTGTTTTTTAATTTTGTTTAGTTCATTACTAATACTGTCAAAATATGTTTTTTCTATAATAATTTCAGAATTTTGAGTTGTTTGCTTCAAAAAAGCATTTTTTAAACTGTCAATAGTGTGTTGTTGTTCTTTTAACACTTGAAGCATTAACGGGATAATTTGTTGATAATCAATTAATGTAATTCCTTTAACAGTATCAATAATGTTAGGGAAAACTCGTTGAGCTTCCTGCGTTAAAAATCCAAACGTAATTTTGTTATTACGTATTGGATCGTTTTTTAATTTATAAGAATAAGCATTTAGATTTAAAAGTTTTTCTGTAACTTTTTCTAATGGAACAATTTCTTTTTTTATTAAACTATCTGAAGCTGTCCAATAATGCAACGCGTACAAATCGTTATAGCCAATTTCTGAAGACCATACTGCAATTTTACCAGTAGGTGTACCAAATTCACATCCAGGCCAATCTTTTCCAACTCTAATTCTAAATTCGGTAAAACGATTTAGATATGGAGGTATTTCGGGATAGGTTGTTAACATTAAATCACCTTTAATTATTAATTTATAATCTGTTCTAGGCTCTATGCCAAGTCCTATTCCGCCAAAATGGCTTACTTTTAATTGTGAAAAAACTGCATTGTTTGCAATTAAACACAACAAAATGACAATAAAATTTGTATTTTTCATTTGTTTAAGTTTTTTAAATAATAATTAAAAAATTGCTATATTGATACCTGATTGAATGAATATACTATTATAATTATTTAATGCATAATATAGAGCAATATATGGATACAGTTTAAATTCATCAAAATTTATTTTATAACTTGTTTGTATAGTTGGAAATATTTTAAGTGGTCTAACTAACCCAAATATAGTTTTATTGTCAGTATCCCATTGTTTAGCATTATTGTATTGATAAACAACATAAGTATATTGAGCTTTTTGATATGACAATAAACTTAAGTTACAACCTGTAGAAACAGTAAATTTTTCAATTGTATATTTTAATAATAATGAAAGTTCAATATTGTTGTAAGAATAATTATATTCAATAATGTTATGAATATCTCTGATATTTGAACCATTCCCATATTTAATAACTGTGTCAATTGAATTTTTGAAAATGTCTTTTCTTAAGAAATAGTGCATCCCTACAGATATTCCCCAGTATTTGGTTGAAGTAAAAGAATAATTTAACCCGGCGTTATACCCCCAAGTATCAGTTTTATTAAATCTTTCGTATTGATGAGCTTTAAAATTATTCCCTTTATTAGAAGTAAGCGGTTCTATATATTTATTGCTAAAAAAAGTTTTATAAAAAACACCTGTTTGTATAAGAAACTCATATTTATTATGATCATTAACGACATTTTGTCCATTTAGTATTATCGTAAAAGAGCTAAATAAAATTATATTAAGTACTTTATTCATTTTTTTTACCATTAATTATTATATAAGAATGAGAAGCTGGACTTACCTGATAACATGAATACTTTAATATATTACCTGATTCAAATTCGCCGTTACATTTACCTTCTATGGTTCCATCTTCATAAATTACAAAATTTTCTTTATAACTCCCATCGTTAAATTTTATTAAAATTGTATTATCATTATACCCATAATCAACTTTGCCATCAATAAAATATAATGAGTCGTGTTGTCCGTTAATTGGGTCCCATGAAGAATATTCAACGGTAAAGTAATAATTTCCAATGTATTTATTTCGATAATCAAACATTATTTTTTTGCAACTAAACAACGACACAAATATTAATATAATTAAAATTATTTTTTTCATTTTTTAACTTAAATAATTATTAATAACAAGAGGTAATTTTCAATTTAATTGATTTATTTTGTGAAGGAGTTATTACTACACCTGGTTTTAGATGAATTTTTTCAGATGATTCTAACGACAATGAATTAGAACAAGGTGTAATTGAAATATTGCAACCATTACCACCTAATTCTATTGTTTGTTTTATTAAATTATCATAATTACAAAAATCATAAAAGCAAGGATTAAAAGAATGCGTGCAAGTGGTTTCAATGTTATTTAAACAATCATTACTTGCATCCATATAAATTGAAGCACCTAACGGGACATTAAAATCACCTTCAATATAAATATACTGGGATGCCCTTAAAGTTATATTATCTGATGGCAATAAGTAATTATTCCCACCTCCTTCACCAAGTCTAATAAAATTTTTTTCATAATTATTATATAAGTTAAAATTATAATTTGTTGCATTAATATAATCGTTGCATTCTTTTTTTAATTCATATACTTTAACATAATCAACTAAAAGATATTGCGGAAAAGATGTTAAATTAAGACTACTTATAGGGATGCCTTGTGAATTCTGTATTCCTATACCAAGAATAATTCTAACTGGATCAACTACACCGTTGTTTGGAAACAGTCTTATAGGGTAATCATCAAGATACCAAATTATCCTACTAGGAGACCATTCAATAGCATATTTATGCCAGTCTGTATAAGATGACATCATAATAATTGGAGAAAAATTATCAGGCTGTGGACAAATTGGCGGGCAATAATCAGTATGAATATTTGTAGTGGTTATTTGATCAGATGGGATATTTTGAAGATTACTAAAAGAGTATAAATCACCCATAATTTCTGCAATATCAATTTCAGCAGCATTATTACCAATTATACCATCACCCACAAATGTCCAAAAAGCAGTCCATAGACCTTTACCATAAGGAACTTTCATTCTTGCTTCAATATAACCATATTGTATATTAAAATAGCTTGTGTTTTCTACCCAGCCAGATATGTATGGATGAATGCCTTCATTACAACTACCACAAGCCCATGTGGTTACTGGAGGTGGATTATTTGGACAATAAGTCGGGTTGTTATCCACCTTAAAAACGAGATTGCCATTTGACACATAAGCATTTTGTTCTAATAACAGTATAGGTTCACCGCCATGATCACAATAATTTGCCTTTATCCATTTATTGTTGTCAAAATATTGAAAGTCATCTTGCCATATCAACTGCCAGTGAGTGTCGTTGCCAGGTGTTTGACCAAAAGATAATTCTGTAAAAATTAATAATAATAATAATAATTTTTTCATTTTGTTTTTTTATAAAATATTTTTTAAAAATATAAGGTTTTGCTGTAATTATTATCGGTTAATTATTTATTTTTTCTAATTCAATAATTCTTTTATTTAACTCAAGAATATATAAAGTTAACTCTTCAATCTTTTGAAGTAAAATTATATTCATACCGCCGAGTTTTAATCCATTGTTTATAACTTCATCAGCAGAATTAACTCCAGGCAAGTGTTTATAAGTGTTTATATATTTTTCAAGTTCTGCTAAAGGCATTAACGAATAATCATTTTCAAAAACAAAATCTGCGAATGAGCCTAATTTAACCATTATTTCTCGTGCGTAAACATAACCATTGCCATAAACAGCGAAATTTATATCATCCGGAATTGTATTCCCGTTCCTTATAGAAAAGGCTATTTGACTTCCATTTTCATAAATATCTAATTTGGCAGTAGGTGTTTTAGTCCCAATCCCTACATTGCCCGTCTCCGTTATCCTCATCCTCTCGTGCATATTTGTTTTTATTTTAAAAGGATAATTATTGCAAGTACCAATATCATAAGGTTTAGTGTCTGCATCAGTAATAAAGTTACCTCCGAGCAACCAAGGTGGTTGACCGGGAGGAGTACATTTCCAAAAAGGAGTTGTTGTTATATTGCCCCATCCATCAGCATATAATAGCTTATAACTATTTGTAGACAGACTGTCAGATTTATACCCCTCACCCGCCAAGCTGTCAATTCTTAAACCTGCTCCAACCTTTAGCATATCACTAACAACAACATTCCCCGCCACATCAAGTCTTTCCGTAGGAGTATTAGTACCAATACCAACCTTAGTTACACCCGAAATAGTAGAAATAATACTGTCGTTTTTATGCCAGTAGGCTTCGGGGTATGGCATTGTAGATGAACCAACAAGAATTGTAACATCATCAAAATTAATACAGCCGTTAGCATCTGTAACAGTAATATAGTAAATAGCAGATGAGTCGGGCGATACATCCATAGAAGCTGTTGTTGCTCCTGTGTTCCACAGATAATCAATACCGCCACTGGCAGTAAGGGTAATAGTGTCGCCAAATTTAATGCTTTGGTTAAAGCCGGCATCTGCGTTGGGTAGTGGGTTTACGGTTATAACAGCATAGTCAGCGTAAAAGGGAAAACTTTTAATAAATAAAAATGGAATATTATTCATTGATTTTAAAAAGACATTTAAAATATAATAAGTTTTCTTTTAAAAAATATATTTTCCGGCTGGGTAATAATATTGATAAAGTAAACTCCTTTTGTTTTTGGGAAAAGGTTAATGCCAGTTTGATTTTGTATTAAATTTTTTCTTTCGTATATTAGTTTGCCTAATATATCAAATATGTGAATTGAATATCTTTCATTCTCTTTTAAAGAAACATTAACAACAAATTTTCCATTACACGGGTTTGGGAAAATTGAAATTTTATTTTCAAAAACATTATCTATGTTATTTTCATTATCTGAAATTAATATGTTATTTTGTTGTACAAGAATATTATTAATATAACCATATTCTTCATTATTATCTTCGTAATGATTAATCATTACTTTATTTGCAATTGAAAGGCAAGGGTCAATATATGCGATAAAATTATCTCCACTTTTAAAACCATCGGTTAAAGTTATTGAATTACCTGCAATAAACGTAACGGGTTGTCCATTTGGTGTTATATCGCAATTAGCAGTTAAATTGTTTATAGCTCTGGCGGTGTATGATTGAGCTGGAAAATAAGGAATAAAGCCATTATGAAAAAAATTCAATTGCGCACAATCTACAGTTAAATCATAACCAAATCCTGTTGCAGAGCTAACTCCAACAGCATCCCATGCTTTTATTGTCTGCAGAACTTCATTTGAACAATTACCGAATATGTCCATTGCTGCCCAAATAGAACCATTTTTAGCATCAGCATAATCAGCATATTTTACTAAATAATTATTTAAATTATAGTATGCAATTAATGCAGCTTTTTCTTTACCTATTCCACTCACAGTTATATTGTTATATGTTCCACCATCTGATAATAAATAAAACCAATGATTTTGTACTCCGTTCCAGATATATTTTGTTTTTCCCCCTTGACCATAACCATTTAGCCAATTAGCATCAATATAAGAAGCGGCATCATCGTATTTGGCAGGATTATCAAATGATCTTCTGTCTGAATCATGATTTTGATTATAAAATACATTAGTTCCTATTTCCCAGTTTGTAAAATAATTTAATGCATAAAATTCAGTCATTTTGCCGAAAATATCACAAAAAGATTCTAATAATGCATTGGACTCTGTTTCTGAGTTAACATCAACGTCTCCTAAATTTTGTATATGATAAATAACGCAATGTGTATATTCATGACCGATAATATCTAAAGATACTGGGCTTGAACAAATGTTATCTACAGGAGCAGAAATATATATTTGTTGTGGCAAATTTGATGGATATGTAGATGCAACATACTTAATACTACCATTCTTATCTGGTCCGCCAACATATATTTCAACTGTATTTCCATTTTCATTAGGTCCCCAACGATTAAATACATTTAAAAAATATTTTGATGCTTCTTGTGCTGCCCAGTGTGCTGTTGCGCTTTTTCTTTCACTATTCGTACCCCAGTAATCGTTATTATTCTTATTATCTTTATAAGAACCTTCCCAAAATCTAGTATGAAAACCGCCACATATTAAATTATGACTTCCCCAAAAATTTTGATAAATTTCAAAATCTTTATCTCCATAATACTCTGTAAGTACATGACCTGTTTGGCAACCTACAACACTATAATTAGTTTTTAGCATCTTCAATATTTCACAAGTAATAGCATCAACATATACAATAAAATTCAATTGATTTGAAATGAATTCAATATTAATTTTATATGCTAATTTATAATTTTCATTAGTTAGAAATTCAGAATCCCCTATTTTTGTTATAACAAATTCAGGTTTTGCAGCAATATTTTTAAAATTTATTATGTTAAAAATTTTACCTATTGTATCTAAAGCAATTCTTATAGCTGTTGTGCTGTCTGTTATTGTGGCGGAAGATATATTAATATTTTCCACTATTTTGCCATTTGCAC
>CAZDEU010000139.1:0-7023 GCA_964504265.1 uncultured Bacteroidales bacterium | reverse complement strand
GCAATGTCATTGGCATTTGAAAAAAGACCTGCATGACCTGATACACCTCCGAGCATTGCTGCCGCTTGGTCGTGAACATAACCTTGAATTAACTGTTTCCTGAATTCTTTATCGTATTCAGTAGGAGCAATGTTATTAATTGATAAAGTATTTAATGGATTAAATGTCATAGTACTTAACCCAAGCGGTTTGTAAAAAATATTTTGCACATAATTATCAAAATTCATAGTAGAAATTTCTTCAATAATTAATTTTAATAATATAAATCCATTATCGCTGTATAAATATTTTTTCTGTTTTTGTAATTCCGAATCTGCTATTCTTTTATAAATTGTATCTTTATAATCATTTCTGATATATATATTATTTGAAACTATATATGAATATTTTTCATTATAATATTTATTATAAATAGATGTATCAGTAGTTCCGTTTTTTAAAGTCTCTTTATAAAATGGAATCCAAGATTTTAATCTTGCTTGATGAGCCATTACTTCTCTTATTTTTAATGATGATTTATTTGAATTTTTTAGAAAATCAAGATAATCTCCTAAAGTTTTATCAATATCTATCTTGTTTTCTTCATATAATTTCATGATGGCTGCTGTGGTTGCAAGCACTTTTGTTAAAGATGCTAAATCATATAAATCGGTATTTTCAACGTTTTTTGACTTGGCTGCATAAGTAAATTTCCCATACGATTTATTTAAAAAAACTTGACCTTTATATGCATACAACACCTGACAACCCGGAAAAAATGAATCTATTATAGCTTCATTAATTAATGAATCTACTTTTTTTTCAAAAAATGAATTTATATTAAGCTCTTCAGGAATTGAATAGCCAAGTCTGATTCTTTTATCAAAGGTATATCCTTGCCCTTCTTTAAAATTTCCAGCACTAATAGGTAACTTACCGCTAACTGACATTCCTCCAAAAATAATTTGCGCACTCGCATTTTCAGTGTATTTATTACTTTGATGTGAAATAATTATTGCATCAATATTTGTTGTATCTTCAAATAAAGCAAGTGAATATGGGTTGGCAAATAAATTTAAAATTATATTGGTTTGTGATTTTAATTGATTAATAAAAGATATTTGCTCATTAGTTATATTATAATTTTTATTAACTTGCTGGTTGGCATCATGTATTCCAATTATGACCAAATTATATTTTTTTAGTTTGTTTATTAATTCATTGTATTCGTTGCTTTTAGAATTTTTGTCCAAATAATAATTATCCATTTTAGAATAATAGTGTAAAATATTTTGAAATTTTGTTTGTTTATTTGCACCTAATGATACAGATGCAATTTTTAAAGTATCAAGCCTTTCTAATGGTATTAAATTATTGTTATTTTTAACAAGAATTATTGAATTTTGATATAGTTTTCGGTTAAGTATTTCTGAAGAAATTGTATTTATATCATTATATATGTTATTAACTTCAATATGTTGTTTTTTATATAACCCAAGCTGATATTTGTATGCTAAAACTTTTTTGCATTTATTGTTAATGTCATTTTGTGATAAAATGCCATCTGAAATCGCTTTTTTAATAGCTTTTATTGCAATAGGTACATTTTCAGGTAGTAAAAGAATGTCGTTGCCTGCAGCTAATGCTTTTACTTCAAGTTCTCCATGTTTGTAATAATCGGTAACTCCTTTCATTGCAAGTCCATCAGTCATTATTAATCCATCATATCCAATTTTTGTTTTAAGGTAGCCATTAACAATAATAGGGGAGAGGGAACTTGCTAATTTTGGAGTACTATCTAATGCAGGTATATATAAATGTGCCAGCATAATTGAGCCTAATCCAGCATTCATAGCTCTTGCAAATGGATAAATATCAAAAGTATCTATCATAGCTTTGTTATGATAAATAATTGGTAAAGTCTTATGCGAATCATGTTTTGTGTCGCCATGCCCAGGAAAATGTTTCCCTGTTGCTAATATATTATTATCTTGCATGCCTTTAATGTACATTATCCCTTTTTTAGCTACATTATATTTGCTTTCGCCGAACGAACGACTGTTTATAACTGGATTTAATGGGTTGTTGTTAATGTCTAAAACTGGTGCGAAATTTATGTGTATTCCTATTCTTTTGCATTGACGAGCTATTTCTGCTCCCATTTCATAAATTAAACTGTCATTTTGAATTGCTCCTAAGGTCATTTGACGTGGAAAAGATACTGCACTATCTTTCATTCTCATGCCAATTCCCCATTCTCCATCAATTGAAACAAGTAAAGGTGTTTTTGCTTCACTCTGCCATCTGTTTGTAAGTTTAGCCTGCATTACAGGACCGCCCTGAAAAAATGTTACTCCACCAATATTGTATTGGGCTATTAATTCTGATATTTCATCATAAAATTTTTTGTCTTTGTTTGAATAAACATGAATAATCATAAGTTGCGATATTCTTTCTTCAGGTGTTAATGTGTTGAAAACTGAATCAACCCATTTATAGTCAACATCTTTTAAAAAACTTTGTGGAATTGTATCATTATTAATTTTATTGTAGCTATCTGATAAAATGTTTTTTGAATGCCATAATGCTGTTGCTATTATAATTAAAAAAACAATTATAAATCTTTTATACATTTGTGAAATCAATATTTATGGTTATTTTTAGATTAATCAATTTGAATTATTAACCCTTTAAGATACATCCCTTCCGGATGATAAATGCTAAAAGGGTGATCGGCAGGTTGTGAAAGTTGATGAAGTACGCTGATTTTGCGACCGCTTTGAATAGCCGCAGCCGTTATGGTAGAGTTAAACATCTGTCTGTCAACTACCTGACTGCAAGAAAATGTGAAAATTAATCCGCCTTTTTTTGTTTTTTTTATTGCTTCGTAATTAAGCCTTTTGTATCCCTGAATTGCATGATGACGTGCATCGTTGTGCTTAGCGTAAGCAGGTGGATCAACTATTATTATATCATATAAGTCTTCTGTGTTTTTGAGAAATTCTAATGCGTCAAACTGAAATTCATTGTGCTCTGTGCTTAAGTTATTTATTGTGAAATTTTTGCTTGCCATTTCAATAGCTTTTGCTGAACTGTCAACCGAATGAACCAATTTTGCCTTGTTGGCTGCTGCATAAATCGAAAATGCTCCAGTATAACTAAATAGGTTTAATACTTTCTTGCTTTCTGAATATTTCCCAAGCAAAGCTCTATTGTCTCTTTGGTCTATGAAGAATCCTGTCTTTTGGCTTTCAATAAAATCAACCGAAAAATTTAATCCGTTTTCTTGTATAATGGTATTTGTTGTATTGCCGTATGTAAAATTATTTTTAAAAATATTGTTATCTCTAAAAGGTAAACTGTTTTCGCTTTTATTATAAATTGAAATAATGTTGTTTTTATATATATCTTTTAATATCTCGCTTATGTCGTCAATTATATTATACATGCCGATAGAATGGCATTGTATTACTGCTGTGCCATTGTAATAATCAATTATTAATCCTGGCAATCCATCTCCTTCTGCAAAAACTAGTCTGTATGCGTTTGTTTCTTTATTATTGATTAAGCCTATGTTTTTTCTTAAATTGTATGCTTCCGATATTTTTGATTTCCAAAAGTTTATATCCGGAATTATCTGTTTAAATGAAAAAATTCTTACCGCTATTGAGCCATTTTGATAATGACCTGTTGCTAAGTATTCGCCATGATTGGAAAAAACTTCTACTATATCGCCGTCATTTGCGTTACCTTCTATTCTTTTTATTGCACCACTGAATATCCATGGATGGAAACGTTTAACTGCTTCTATTTTACCAGTTTTTAAAATAATTTTTGGTAATATCATTATTTTGTTTTTGTTTAATAAACTCATTTATATTTAAATTATTGTAATTTATATATCATCAAACGATATATAAAATCTGTACGGTAATAAGGCATCTTCTTCTGCATAATTTATCCCAATTCTTTTTGTTTGAACAATTTTATTTTTATCAAATTTTGTATTCTTGTCTTCAAACCATATTTTATTATTTAAAAGACTTTCGCCCGAATATGAATAATGTATCCCTAAAAGCTTACTGACTAACCCAGGACCCTTTGCTGTGTTTTTTTTTATTGGTTTGTTATCGTATCTTGCCGACATATATTCAATGCCTATTATTGGTTTAATAGCTCTTATTAGAATCGCATGAGGTATTCCCGTTTTGTTTGTTACAACATTGAATAATGAATGTACTCCATAGCATAAATATACGTAAGCAGTCCCTCCTTCATAGTACATTATTTTCGTACGTTCCGATCTCTTACCTTTATATGCGTGCGACGCTTTATCAGTTTCGCCTTCGTATGCTTCTGTTTCAGTAATAATGCCGCCTGTTATGCAATTATCTATATTGGTAAATATCCATTTCCCTATCAAATCTTTTGCTATATTAACTACATCTTCTCGTAAATAAAAATTCTTATCTAATCTTATGCCCATCTTATATTTTTATTTTATCCAAATATATGAATTGTCTGTATCCATTTTAATTTTTTCATTATCAGTAAGCCATTGTATTATATTTACTAAATTGTTATTATTAATATTAGGTAGTTCTGCCGATAATTCTTCAATTCTATAGTTCTTTTCTTTTAATAATGGTTTTATTTGCTCAACTATGTCATCAAATTCAATTTGTGATAAGTTTAATTGATTCCTTTTTCGACATATATCACATGTTCCACAACGCATTGAATCGTTTTCGCCAAAGTATGATAATAAAAATTTACTTCTGCATTTCGTCTCGTTTTTTACATAATTAATCATTTTTTCTAACCTTATTGTCGCTGCTTTTTTCCTTTCCTGATAATGTTCAGGTGAAAAAAATAAATCCTTAGCTTCTATCCTTTGAGTCAAAAAAATGATTTGTGGCTTTGTATTCACAGGAGAATAATTAATTATATTTATTTTGTCTAAATATGTTAGAATGGACCTGACATTATTAACATCAATTTGTGCTCGCTTGGCTATAAGCATTTCGCTTATTTTTACAAAATCATTGAGTAATCCTCCATAAGAACGTAACAGTATCTTAATAAATCCATCAAATTTTTCATTCTGAATCTGAAAGCGATATAAATCTTCTTTTGAAATTGGTATATAAACTTTTGAAGGCGACGACATAGCTTCTGACATCAGCAGATAACCATCCTTTTCTAAAAATCTTAATGTGTTAAATACTACTATAGGTGAAAAATTATATGTTTCGGAAAAAATATTTAAATCAAAATCAAAAGCCTGATCAACTCCTCCACCTAAAGGAACTTGTAAATAATTACATATTGCCTGATATATTCTTTTCATTAATTGTATTTCAGGATATGTATTTGATAAATTATTTCGTGCGTCTATTATATCTGAATCTTCATATAATATAACTGCAAAAGCTCTTTTTTCATCTCTCCCGCCTCGCCCAGCTTCCTGAAAATAGGCTTCTATACAGTCGGGAAGATCCATGTGAACTACAAACCTGACATCTGGCTTATCTATCCCCATCCCAAATGCATTTGTTGAAACCATTATTCTGGCTTTGTTTTGCATCCAGTCTTTTTGACGGGCTTCTCTTACTTTTATATCAAGCCCCGCATGATAATATGCTGCTGATATTTTGTTTCTGATAAGAAATTCCGCAATTTCTCTAGTTTTTTTTCTGTTTCTTACATATACTACTGCAGTCCCTTTGTTCTTATTGCATATTTTTAATAATGTATCTAATTTGTTTTCTTGTTTAAAGGCAAAATATGTGAGATTTTTTCTTTCAAAACTTTTTACAAATATATTCCCGTTTTTAAAATTTAATTTTTCTTGTATATCTTTTACAACTTCTTTTGTTGCAGTAGCTGTAAGTGCCAGTACTGGAGCTTTATTGATTATTGTTCTTAATGCTGCTATCCTTAAATATGGAGGCCTGAAATCATAACCCCATTGCGATATACAATGTGCTTCATCAATCGCTAAAAGATTTATATTCATCTTTGTAACACGTTTTAAAAACATATCTGTCTCTAATCGCTCTGGCGATACATATAAAAATTTTATATTATCATATATACATTTATCTAATATAATATCTATTTCATTATGATGTAATCCTGAATATATGGCCGCCGCTTTTATGTTTTTTTTTAAAAGATTATCAACCTGATCTTTCATAAGTGCAATAAGAGGCGATACAACAATACATATACCTTCTTTTGCTAATGCAGGTACTTGAAAACATATTGATTTGCCTCCCCCAGTTGGCATTAATGCAAGTGTATCATGTCCGTTTAATGCCGACATTATTATATCTTCCTGCAAGGGCCTAAAACTTGAATACCCCCAATATTGTAATAATACTTTCTTAATGTCTGTAATTTCCATACAAATGCGAATTTACACACTTTTTTTGATGTTGTAAACAAATTGTAAAATAATATAACAGAATTTTTTACCTTATTATATTTATATGCCCTATATAGCGATGTAATATATCAGTATATTTTTCTTTTACAATTATTAAATAGGTGTAAACTCCTACCTGAGCTTCTTTCCCTGATCCCTTTACTTTGCCATCCCAACCCTTATATGCATTTTTAGTTTCAAAAATAATTTCTCCCCATCTGTCAAATATATACATCTCAAATGTATTTAAATCGAAAGCATGTCCTTGGGGTATAAATATGTCGTTTGTGCCATCATCGTTAGGTGTAAATGTATTGGGAATATAAAATGTGAACTCATCTTTTACAATGATTTTCATTACTGTAGAATCAAAACAATTATACTCGTTCCCAACAACTAACCATACATCATACTCGCCTGCATTTATAAAATTATGAATCGGATTAATATATGTTGAAAAATTATTTGATCCTGAGCTAATATCTCCAAAGTCCCATAACCATTGACTAGCTCCTATTGTTTGATCGTAAAACATAACTGTTGGCTCTGATATACTTGCTACTTGTGGATCGGCTGTAAATATTGCTACAGGTGTTGGGTAAATATTTACAACC
>CAZDEU010000138.1:0-7131 GCA_964504265.1 uncultured Bacteroidales bacterium | reverse complement strand
ATATTTAAATCTGCTGTTTATAGTATAAAATGCTTTATATTCTTTTTCTTTATTAGAATAAAAATCAGTATAACTGCCAGCTCTGTCCTGATAATTTAATATCCATAAAACAGATAAATTTTTAATTATTTGATTTTCCATTTTCAAAACAGCTTTATGCTTAAGATAATCCATAACATAATACGAAATCCATTCGCCTGATTTTTTATCTGATGTAATAAAACTATAGTCAAACCATAACCCTTTAATTAATTTATTATTTTCACCAAATAATAAAGGATTAAGATAAATGGCAATTTCAGTTCCATAAGTATCAAGAAATGTAAGATTAAGACTTTGCCAAGGCAATGTGTCGTAACGTCTTGCCCAGTCAATTAAATCTTTACCTCGCCTGTAAAAAACAGATGCGCTAACATTAAAAGATTTATCTTTATTATAATGAATATTTAATTCATAATTAGTTGAGTGCTCAGGTTTTAAATCTGGATTCCCAATATTAACAGGTCCGTTATAAAACAAATCAGTAAATGTAGGAATTCTAACTGCTTTATTATAAGAAACGCCAAATTGAACATTCTTAGCTGCTTTCCAAATTATGTCAGCACCAGGGCTAAAAATACTTTTTATTTTTGTATTTGAAAAAGTCTGAATGCCGGCAGAAAAAGTAATGCTTTTAAATACAATGCTATGATTTGCAAAAACATTTAAAATATTTCTGTCATATTTCTTTGTGTAAAAACCATTATTTTCAAGTTTTGCTTCAACACTGTCGCCTGTTGCATAACCAATAACATTGCTGTTGATAGATTCTTGTTTGTAATCAATTCCAATATTACTTGTTCCATAACTTCCCGAAAATTGTGCTAAAGTTTTTAAACCTTTTACATGAGTAAGATGATAATTGTGCCCTGCATACCACGAAGGAGGATAATCTCTAAAAAGTTCAAATCTGTCCTGATGCCTGCGATAATAGGGAAGAATAGAAACATTAATTTTTTTAGACAAATACTTAATATTTCCATTCAAAAAGGCAGAAATAGTATGTTCGAACTGATTAGGATATTTTGCTGAATAAAAACTATTAGCACCTGCTTTTTTATTACCTATTCCACCTTCAAATTGAGTTGTAATTTCTTTGAAGTTTGTATTACTTTGAAAATAAATTCTTTCGTAATCAAAATCAGTATTTTTAGTATATCCATCCGAAGACATTTTACCTAACGAAATAAAATTAATTGTTTTTCTGGAATTAAAAGAAAGAGAGCCATTAGCAGAATACCAGCCATACTGACCACCAGCAGTAGAAAGCCTAAGATTATTTATTTTATTTGGTTTTGTAATAATATTAATAGCACCCGAAAAGGCATTAGCTCCATATATTCTATTTAAAGGACCATTTAAAACAATAATTTTTTCAATATCGGCAGGGTCAATAGGCAAATCAAGAGTATAATGTCCTGTTTGAGGATTATTCATAATTATACCATTAAGCATAACAATAGTTTGTTCAAAAGTACCACCACGACTACTAATATCAGCCTGAACACCCATATTGCCTCTTTCGCGTAAGTCAATTCCTTTCACATAATCTAAAATATCATTAACATTATTTATTGGGGAGTTTTTAATATTTTCGGCATCTATTACATCAATAGTTTTTAGGAATTCATCTAATATATTTGCTTCTTTATTGCCAATAATTTCGGTTGATGGAAGTGTAATTGTGTCGTTTTGAGCAATAAGGTTTATTTGCAAAATTAAAATTACATTAAACAAAACAAAAAACTTAACTAAATTCATTTATATATTATATTATGTAGTATGACGCTACAAAAGTATTAATAATAAATTAAATGAATTTTTTAGCCAATAACTTTAATTTTCTTCCACTTACCACTATTAAAGCGTAAAATAAAAAACATACAAAATATAATATACATAATTATAAGAGCCAACCAGCCATTTAATACAGAAGCATTAAAAATATAGAGTAACACGTAAAGAACAGGGACTAAACTCCAATGTAACAGAACTGAAATTAACATAGTAAAAAAAGTATCGCCTGCACCTCTTAATGCACCAATTATTGCTACAATAACAGCTTCGGCCATAACGTATATAGCAGCTAACTTAATCATTGAAACAGCTAAAGGTAATGCTTCTTCAAAGATTGAGGTCATAGTTTCTGGTCTAAAAGCCATAACAAGCATTTTAGGTATAAAAACAAATAATATTAATATTATTGCAGAATAGAACAAACCTATTCTTATTCCTGACAAAGCAGCTCTTTGAGCAACCTGAGGTCTTTGAGCCCCCATATATCTTCCAACAAGACTGGTAACAGCAATTTCAATTCCCAGCAAAGGGATAAAAGACACTAAATCCCAGTTAAACATAATTGTAACAGCAGTAGCTTGTGCAGTACCTTGTGCATGAAACATAGCAATAATAGCACTAAAAGCAAGAAAATTAAGGAACATCTCTAATCCTGCTGGATAACCATATCGAATAAGTTTTTTCATTATTAGCCAGTTAAAACGCAAAGCTGAAAACAATTTAAAATCAATCCTTACCGTCTTATGCAAATAAGCAATAATAAAAACTAACACAGCACCTACACTACCAGCAATAGTTGCAATAGCAGCTCCTTCAATACCCATAGCAGCAAAACCAAACTTACCAAAAATAAGAACATAATCTAAGATAACATTTATAACCATTGCAGTTAATGTCGCAAACATAACAATTCGGGTTCTGCCTATACCAGTAAAAAAACATCCCATTGTAAAACGTAACATCGAAAATATTGAAAAGTTCGCTAAAATTGCAATATAAGTTGTTTGATAATTTAATTGTATTTCAGAAATACCACTCGAACCATATAAATAAGTAGTAAGAGGATATAATAAAATTATAAGAGGCCAAGCCAAAATTGTAAATATTATAGCTTGTATAACAGCTTTAGCAGCATTTAGCTTTTGACCTGCTCCAAAGTATTGAGCAACTAAAGCTGTAGAATAACCTGTAAGACCAGTAAAAAAAAACAATATGACTTGCAAAGAAACATAGCCACCCATAGCAGCGTTCATTTGCTCGGAATCAATTCTTGCTAAAAACATACGGTCGGTAAAAGTCATAACTCCATCGCATGCTGTTGAAATAATCATTGGAAAAGCTAGTATAAGCAGTTCTTTAATTCCTCCAGGTTTTTTATATCCTGAAAAATAGTTGGTAAAGAATTTCATTTTCTAAAAAATTTCTAAACTTAAATTAGTCTGTGCAGGTTTATTAGTCTGTGTTTTATTTCTGTATATTAAATAATTCGTTTAATTAATCGAAGTTTATGAGAATAAACGCAAGTTTCTTTATTATAAATACCATTATGGTCAATACCGTCAATTCTAACAAAACCATGTGCATGAATTATATCGCCATTTTCGTTAATAATTCCAGTATGAATTATATTGCCTTCGCTATCTTCAAAAAAAGCTAAGTCGCCGGCATTAGATTCTGAAATAAAATCAACAATTTGACCTTGCTGAACTTGTTGAGATGCATCGCGAGGCAAATTGTAACCAGCAAGACGAGAAGCTATTTGCACTAGTCCTGAACAATCAATACCTAAAACACTTCTCCCTCCCCAAAGATAAGGAGAGCCAACAAAAAGTTTTGCAGCGTCCCATAACTTAATACTATTCTTTTTCCCATTAATAATATTATTGTTAATGTTAGTTTTAAACTCAAAACGAGTATTACCGGCATAAAAAGTTTTTTTAACATATTTCTGTAAAAAACTGCCAGCCACAATTAATTGTTCGTAAGAGCTTTTAGTATCAACAATTTTATTTAAAATACTTCCACAAATTTTTGATTTATCGTTAATAATATCAAAATAATCGTTACTTTTTAATGGTGTATGTGATAAAGGAGATATCCATCCATTATAACCATCGTGTTGTAAAGAAATATTATACCAAGTATTATAAGATTCATTAACAGTATAAATTTCGCCAAAAAGCATCTGATTAATCATTTCACTTTTGTGAGAAGGCTCCGCACGCATAGGAACTAAAGTCAGGTTACAGATACCATATTGCATATATATTGTATTTATATCAATAAAGTGTAAAACTACAAACTTTTATCAAATAATTATCAAATAATTTTAATAGAAGTCATATATTTTGATAAATCAGGACCTAAATTAAATAAAAGATCAATAATACTTAAATTTTTAATAAAATTATGTTTTGCTGAAAAAACCTGAGTATAAGGAGGAAATACTAATGATTTAGAAATATCATCTTTTTTAGGGTTAAATGAATTCCTGAAATCAATATAGCTTTCATTATTATTATCAATATTAATATAATTATCAGACATAGTAATATTAACATTCATTTTAAATAATTTAATAATTAATTCTAAAAAGTAATTGTTAAAATCAATAAGAGTATCATATTTTTTAAGAAAAAAAACATCAAAATAATTTTTATAAAAAATATAATATGGCGATTTATTATAATTTGTATTAATAGTTTTTAAATGAATATTTTGCCAATCAGTATTATACGAAATTTTAATATTTTTTACAGAAGTTTTGTTATGATTATTAATAATAGGAACAATTAGTTCTTTTACTCCGCAAGTAGTTAAAATTTTGTAGCGGTTTCTGTAAGTTTGTCTTATATAATTTTCGCCAACATCAATAATAACATTATTTGAATTAAAAAGAAAAAAAAAGTAGGAAATAGGAGGGAAACAAGCTGTTGAAAAAACATTTATGCTATTACTCATTGTCTAATTTTTTGAAGACAAAAGTAAACATAAAACTTTACCTATGATATGGCTTTCGGGAACAAACCCCCAAAATCTTGAATCTTCCGAATTATGCCTATTGTCGCCCAAAACAAAATAATAATCGTCATTAAAAGTATATTTATCGGTAATAGTATTATTGATAATAATGAGAGAATCCTGAAATTGCAGGCTATTTTTTTCGTAAACCTCAATAATTCTTTCATATAATTTAATATTATTAATATTAATATTGATGGTTTGATTTTTTTGTGGGATAACAACAGGACCATAGTTATCAGTGTTCCAATTAATAAAATTATCGAAAGGAAAAATTTTGTCTTGTCGTACATTTTTGTTAAAACAAGCTTTAAAAATAGTATCAACAATATTATATTTCAACAAAATATTTGCCTGACTTTCAGACATATTATAATTATATAGATCATTTTCAATACATTGGCAGCCGTCATTTATATTAAATTCATTAAAATAAAATTTAATCAAATCAAAATGTTTTGTTTTAAAAAAATAATTAAAAGTAATAGTTTCAGACTTATCAATTTCAGAGCTATTCACAACAACTTTATTATCAATAATTTGCAGTGTATCGCCTGGCAAAGCGACACAGCGTTTAATAAAATTGGTTTTATTGTTAATATTATATTTATTTTCGGCAGGATAAAACAAAACCAAAACATCATTTCTGTTAAGGGTTCTCAAACCTTTAATTCGTTTGTAATCAAAAAAAGGCAACCTTGCTCCGTAGTCAGTTTTATTAACAAGAACAAGGTCGCCCTCTTTAAAAGTTTGAAACATGCTGTTGCTCGAAATTATATAAATATCAAAAATAAATAATTTAGCGAGCCATAAAAATGCAACAGTAAATAAAATCCAGAATAAACCGGTATAAACATTACTGTTTTTTAGCATAAATGTTTACTAATTAATTGTTGGTCGAAAGTAAAACATTATTAATAGCATCTTTAAAAGCATCTTTAGGTAAAGCACCTGCTGCCATTTGAGGTTGTCCATTCATAGGGACAAACAAAATACTTGGTATACTTCTGATACCAAAAACAGAAGCCAATTCTTGTTCAGCTTCGGTATCAACTTTATAAATATGAATTTTATCTTCATATTCTTTAGAAAGTTCTTCAAGAATTGGAGCTACCATTTTGCAAGGGGCGCACCAATCGGCATAAAAATCAATTATGCAAGGCAAATCGCCTGTGTATTTCCAATCTTTTTCGGTTTCGTAATTAAATACTTTTTCAATAAAAGTTTTTTTAGTTAGATGTTCCATTGTTATTTGTTTTAAAGTTAATTATAAATTATTATTATTTTATCGAAGATTATCAGCAAAAAGACGATTAATAATTTTGTTGAAATCTTCTTTTTGTAAAGCACCTGCATAAAGCTCAGGGTTTCCTTGTGTTGGACAAAACATAAATGTAGGAATAGAATTAATACCAAAATACGCTGCAAGTTCTTGCTCAAAATCGGTATTTATTTTATAAAATCTTACTTTGCCTTCATAATCTTTAGCAAGGCTTTCGTAAACGGGAGCAACAATTTTGCAAGGGCGGCACCAATCGGCGTAAAAATCAACTACACAAGGTTCATTTCCTTTAAAATTCCATTGATTATTATTTTTAAAATCAAATATTTTATCAATAAACTCTTTTGTGTTTATTCGCTCTGGCTTGCTGAATGCAGCAGCAACTTCTGTGCTACTAATTTTATTATCAGTTTTATTAACGTTTTCATTATCAGGCAATTGTTTTAACGCAACATCATTTGTTTTTTCTGCATTGTTGTTGTTGCACGAAAACATAGTAAACATTATTACTGTTACACTTAGAAGCAAAAGTTGTTTTTTCATTTTATTAATATTTTAGTTTTCAATGATTTAAATAAAATTCTCATTTTTCTAATCATTTCTTGGTATGAGTTATAAACTTGTTTAAAAAATTTGTAAAATTAAAACTTAAATAATATTTTGCAAAGGTAAAAAAAAATATTAAATAAATCGCTTTGTTATCACTTTTTTTATTTTAAAAAAAACCGCAAAATATCTTATTCTAAAACAAAAACTATCTCAGTAAAATTAATAACTAACTTTAGAACAACTGACCTCAGGTTTTTGATTTAACTACAAGATATCGTTATAACTACAAGAAATTTAAGATTTTAGATATATCGTTGAATGTTTTAAAAACATTTTTTATCGGATTTTAAAATGATACCATTTTAAAACATTCCGTTAGGAATGTTACGCTCGGTAGAAAATGCAATACAACGTCCAATATAGCATTCCGTAGGAATGCTACC
>CAZDEU010000137.1:0-7155 GCA_964504265.1 uncultured Bacteroidales bacterium | reverse complement strand
AGTACGTGCTTTTTAATTATTCTAAATTTTATAAAAAACAGAGTTTCTTTTATTAATAGTAAAAAAATATCTGACTATGAAATCGCTTTATAACAGAGCGACTTCATAACTATATCGAAAATGGTACAATTGTTTATTATATGATATCGATAATATTATACGATGATGATACTTTATAAGGTTTTCTTTTCTAGGTTACTTTAACAGCAACCCCATTATTTTCTTCAACTTCAATTTGATAATGTTTATTGGCAGCAGAATATCGTTCCTTTATTCTGCCTATACGCTCAATTACTTTTGCATATTTTTTTGTACATCCTTGATAAAAAACAATTTTGAAATCACCAAATTATTTTTTTTATTTTCTGTGACTACACATCAAGGTTGAAAACATATTACACTGAATATCAGTTATTTAATTTTATAAAATCTTAAAAATAGTGCTTTTTTTAGTCTTTTTTAACATTTTTTCGGGACATGTTACTCAAGTTGGGTTAATACAAATATAATTAAAATTAAGATTAATTTACATTTTTTGCATCAAAATAAAATTAAATTACTTTAAAGTAAATTGTATCAGCTTATTATATCTTTAAAAATACGCTCTTAACTGCACACTGCCGATATGAACAGCTTTTGAAGAGGGTGATGATCTGCCGTCATATAAAAGACTTAATTGCAAAAATTCGGATAAATTTCGTTGTACACTAATGTTCCATGTTATATTGTTGCCTGCTTTTAAGCCTTCGAGCATTTCATAAGCTAAAGAAGAGTTTTCGGGGAAATAATATTTAATATTAATAAAATGAATTTTAGCGAATAGGCTTCCTTTAGAGGCAATGTTGTAGCGTGCTTCGCTGCCTAAGCGATTTCGGAACGATTTTTCGTTTAATTCGCCCATTATGTTTTCTTTATGCGAATACATCCATTTAATACTTAAACGAAAAATATTGGAAGGTTGCCACGAAAGTGAAGGTTCGCTTGTTAAATTCAAAATATCGAAATCTCTTGATGAAAAATATTCAGAAAATGATGACTTATCTGATTTTAATAGATATAACCTAAAAGTAAAAGGCTTTGATATATCGACTCTGATATTATATTCCCATTGTTCAATTAATCTTGATTCAAAACCAGTAGTGAGTAAACTCTTGTTACGATTGTCGCTATATGAAATATCGGCACCAAATTTTGAACCTGTCCTGTTATAAAATAAACTTCCTCTGAAAGATGAAATCAACATAATAAGCAAGCTGTCGTTAACATTATGAGCAAAAGGGTTAAAGGCATTAATACCGAAATCGGAGTTCATTTTATGCTCAATTCTATAAGCGACATTAGCAGAAAACTTTGCAAGTGTAGCTGCAAAGCCTTTTTTATTTCGCAAAGCTATAGCAGGATTAATAGTAACAACTTCGCTAAACTGATTAGAGTATATTTTTATATAATCGTTAGTGGGTGTATAAATTCTAACAAAATTAGCTTGGTCGCTGTACACAGCAACATCAAATTCGTTTAATTCGCGGATGCCATTTTCATTATAATCGGTCCATTTGTAAACACCTTGGCCATCAGCAACTTCAATATAAGAAAATTCTTTTTTAAGCTCCATACCTGAACCAGTTTCATAAAAAGTGTTTACAGAAAAAACTTTCTTTAACATCTTTGCATTATGCTCAACTCTTCCAATAATGGTTTGCCCTGGCTGTGTTTCAATCAAATCAGCATTACAAATATTCAGTTGCCTTAAAGTTCCGGTAATTCTGAAAATATTAAGAGGATTTTTCATTAAATCAAGATTGAAACCTGAGTTATACGATGAAGTAGTTTTTGTAAAATCGTTGTTATTACTTAAAAAGTCATTTCTCTCTTTATAGAAAATTTTGAACCTATAGTCTGCTGAATCTTTATTTTCAGCGAATATTTGATATTCGTCAAAAGCAAAACTATTAGCCATAAGAGTATCGCTTCCAACTTTTGAAATTTTATTATTCTCAATTTTAGCAGTAGCGCCAAGTCTAAAAAAAGCTATTTGTCGTGATAATAATATATTAGATTTAAAATATTTGAAGTCATTAATCGCAGAATTACCATTAAGCAAACTCGAGTTAAAACAGAAGTTAGTCTTATTATTTCTTAAATTGCTATACAAAAAATGCTTTATTGACGTATTATTATTATCGGTAAGCATAGCCGATAAATTATATCCTGCATTGCCTATTTCATTTTTCTTAAGCTCAAAAGCTAAAGAAGGCAAATGAATTAAGCCATTATGGGATGAGAAAATATTCCAGTCTCTTTCAAATTCGGCATCTCTGAATCTTTCAACAGGTGTAAAATGTTTACTCTCAAATTCATAGATTAAAGAAGAATTAAGCACCCAAGGTTTTTCGTTAGTAAATAATTTATTTTTTTTGTTAAACCAGGTTTTGAAGGCGATGCCATTATTATCTCTATTATTGAGAGAGGAGAAAGTATTTTTATCGAAAGAACTGAAAGCAGTTTCAGCACCTGCAAGAGTATTTTTATTAATTTTAAATTCAGTAGAAAGTGTAAGCATTTTTTTTGTTTGTGGAGCAGCAATAGCAGTAACAGGTTCCCAGTTACCTTGCGGAATACCATTTACAGGAGGCACCCATTTAAAAACTCTTCCATTAGCAGTAGAAATCACCCTTATGTAATTACCATTTCCAGCACCTAAGTCCGAAAATTTTAAACGATATTTAGCACTATCAGAATTGGCTGAGAACACAAAAACAGAATCATAAAAAACGCCCGACACAACAGTATCAATCAATTTATAAAGTACTTCACTGTTGTTAAATTCAACAGTTTCAATGTTTGGCGAGTAAGCCGATTCAATATTATCGCCGGCAGAGCTTAGCAAGTGTTTTTGTTCAGCACTAAGTTCTTGTTGTAAATTTTGATTTTTATGGTCTTGTTCTGAATATATATTAAGATGTAATTTAAATTTATCGGTTTTGTAAGAAGAGTTAGCAATAATCATTGACCTTGCGTAATTACGGTCAGAATATTCAAATTCAACAATTATTCTTTTTTCGTAGGTAATCATATTAGCGGGTGTAAAAGTAATTTCGGCTGTATTATAATCAATAACATAATCTTTGTCTTTGCCGCGTTTAAGTAAAGTGCCATCTAAAAAAACTTTTTCGGAACCTGCCAAAACAACAATATAAAATTCATTATTATTACCCGTTAGCTTATAAGGTCCTTGATTGCCTTCAATAACCTGAATTTTATTTTTTGCATATTTACCTTTTGCCACAGCGGCTGCAACATTAACATTAAAAGAGGCGCTATCACCATTCCCATTTATAATATCGGCATTAGTTGAAAATAATCCGCCTTGAGATTTTTTATTATATTTTAAAAAATGAGAATTTTGATTATAAACTTCAAAATCGCCTGCTGTAAGCGATTTTTTTTTCATCATAATTTTAATAAAAACTTTGTCGAACTCTTGCAATTGTGATGTATTTCCTTCGGGCTGAACGGGTATATTGTTGTCGGTTATAGCAGCTAAAATGCTAACGTCATCGCTAATTTTACCTGCAAGCTGAAGGGTTAAGCCTGAGTTAACGCTTATGTCCTGACTATTACCAAAAGAAATGGCTCTTGAAATACTTCCCGATCTTTCCAAATCACTTTTTGAATAAAAATCGAAATCAGATTTGTTTTTAGGAGAAGAAACAGCAAATATTTTGTTGCTGTTTTCAATATTATTGGTTTGTAAAATTTTGTTAGCAAAAACTTTATAAAAATAAAACGAAAAAGTTTGGTATTTTACAGTAAAAAAAGGATAATTAGTAATATTTTTTTTAAAATCAGGTTTAAAATACAATTCGGCTTTAGCATAATCAATTTCGTACAAAGTATCATTAATTACATTGCCCATTGTATCGCTAAGTGTAAAACTTTGTGGGACTATACTTAATGTATCTAGTTTAAGAGTATCATTAAACGGGATTGAAATTTTTTTAAAGGTTTTATGAGCTGTTTCTTGCGAAAACAGGTTAATTGCTGTTAAAAGCATTAATAAAGCAATAGGGCAAGTAAGTTTGTTCACAGTACAAATATATAGCAATAATTTTGTTGATAAAAATATTAGTTAATGTAACAGTTTTTACTTACCTTTGCAATAATAAAAGATTTAATTATAAGTAATTGAAAATGAGTGATATTGAAAAAGTTGTGAATATAGAAAATTCATATAATGCTGAAAGCATAACAGTATTGGAAGGGCTTTCGGCTGTCAGAAAACGCCCTGCAATGTATATTGGTGATGTTAGTATTAGAGGTTTGCATCATTTGGTTTACGAAGTTATTGATAATTCAATTGATGAGGCTTTAGCTGGATATTGCGATAAGATTGATGTTATTATTAATGAAGATAATTCTATAACAGTATCAGATAATGGTAGAGGTATTCCGACCGATTTTCACGAAAAGGAAAAAAAGTCGGCATTAGAAGTAGTATTAACGGTACTACATGCAGGTGGAAAGTTTAATAAAGATTCATATAAAGTATCGGGAGGGCTACATGGAGTAGGAGTTTCGTGTGTTAATGCACTTTCATCTAGTTTGATTGCAACAATATATAAAGATGGGAAAGTATACAGACAGGAATATGCTTTTGGTAAGCCGCTAACTGATGTACAGATTGTAGGAGAAACTGACAAAACTGGTACTGAAATTTATTTTATGCCCGATGATGGAATATTTGTAACAACGGTATATGTTTACGATATATTAGCATCGAGGTTAAGGGAACTTGCATTTTTGAATAAAGGTATCAGTTTAACTCTTACTGATAAGAGAGAGCAGGATGAAAACGGGAATTATATTACTAATACATTTCACTCAGCCGAAGGCTTAAAAGATTTTCTTAAATATTTAGATGCAACAAGGGATAGCTTATTAGGAGAAGCAATTTGTGTAGAGGGTGAGAAGAATGGAATGCCAATAGAGGTAGCGATGCAATATAATTCTTCTTTTTCGGAGAATGTTCATTCTTATGTAAACAATATTAATACACATGAAGGCGGTACTCATCTTGCCGGTTTTAGACGAGCTTTGACCCGCACTTTGAAAAATTATGCAGATAAATCGGGAATGCTTACAAAGTTAAAGTTTGATATTAATGGAGATGACTTCAGGGAAGGCTTAACGGCAATTATATCAGTAAAAGTACAGGAACCACAGTTTGAAGGGCAGACAAAGACAAAATTAGGAAATTCAGAAGTTATGGGTGCTGTTGATCAGATGGTAACAGAGTTATTAACTAATTATCTTGAAGAAAATCCAAAAGATGCTAAAACTATAGTAAATAAAGTAATTTTAGCAGCTACAGCCCGTCATGCAGCCCGAAAAGCAAGAGAGTTAGTGCAGCGTAAGAGTGTGCTATCGTCAACTGGTTTGCCTGGTAAATTAGCTGATTGTAGTGAAAAAGATGCTTCAAAATGTGAGATTTATTTAGTAGAGGGTGATTCTGCTGGTGGAACTGCTAAACAGGGCAGGGACAGACGTTTTCAGGCTATTTTACCTTTGAGAGGTAAAATTCTTAACGTAGAAAAAGCTATGCAGCATAAGATATTTGACAGCGATGAAATTAAAAATATTTTTACTGCCTTAGGTGTTACTATTGGCACCGAAGAAGATACAAAAGCTTTAAATCTCGAAAAATTAAGATATCATAAAATAATAATTATGACTGATGCTGACGTTGATGGAAGTCATATAGCAACTCTTATTTTAACTTTCTTTTTCAGATATATGAAAGAACTTATAGAACAAGGTCATGTTTTTATTGCTACACCTCCATTATATTTAATAAAGAAAGGAAATACTGAAAGGTATTGCTGGTCAGAGGATGATAGAATAGCTGCAGTTAATGAAATTTCGAAAAATGGCTCCGAAAAAGGTATTCATATACAGCGTTATAAAGGGCTTGGGGAAATGAATGCTGAACAGTTATGGAGTACAACTATGGCACCTGAAACTAGAACTTTACGTTTAGTAAATATTGATAATGGTACCGAAGCCGATAGAATTTTCTCAATGTTGATGGGCGATGAAGTACCACCACGCCGTGAGTTTATTGAGAAAAATGCAAAATATGCAAACATTGATGCCTGATTTTTTATCAAGCATCAATTATATAATTAGTTTGTTAATCTTTTTTCAAGTTCAATAATTCTTTTTTCAAGATTTTCAATAATAGCTTGTTGCTCAATAATAGCTTCGGTTAATATTGGGATTAAAGAAACATAATTAACAGTTTTAAAAATCTGTTTATCTGATACTTTACGACTTTCTTTAGTATTAAAAGCAGCTCCTTTAGTATTAATTTTTTTAGTCCTTACGAGTTCAGGTATTATAGTTTCTAATTCTTGAGCAATAAACCCAAATTGTTTGCTTTTGCTCAATCCCATTTCTTTAAAATTTTCGTTATCGTAATAAAAAGTAACAGGTTTTAAGTTTTTAATTAAGTTAATAGCATTATTAATAGGTGTAATATTAGTTTTAATTCTGAAGTCAGATATTGACAATAAATCGCCTGTATAACCTAAATCGTTATAAAACATACCCCCATATCCATAATCAATGCCTCCGTCGTCATATCTTGAGCCTTCAACGCCAGTACCTTCATAAGTATTTGAAGCACCATAAACTCCGACATTTTCGACACCAGTATAAGAACTAAGCGAAAGTCCTGTAACAGCATCAACAATATAAGTATAATCTTCATAACTAGTAGCACCTAATAAACTTCTGCTACCGTTGTAAGGAGAAGCATTATGAAATAAAGCCATGCCGTCATTATCGGCTGAATTTTCAAAATCAAGTTGGAAGCCACCTACACCTAAAGCAATATTTTTCCTGTACATAACATAACTTGAAGGTGTCTGAGTAAATAGTCCTATATAAGAACCATCATCAAAAATATTAGAGTTGCATATTTCTGAAGTAGTACCACTTGAAGTAAACTTAGTTAATAAATTAGTAGAAGCAGAAGCACAAATAGAACCAGGTCCAGTAGCACCTGTTGCACCAGTTAAACCTGTACTACCAGTTGCTCCATCAGCACCAGTTGCACCAGTAGCGCCAGCAATACCGTCAGCACCGGTTGGACCA
>CAZDEU010000136.1:0-7309 GCA_964504265.1 uncultured Bacteroidales bacterium | reverse complement strand
AAAAACTCTTTCATTCTTCCAAAAATATTTCGGTCGCTTGAGGAAGGCTTAGGGGTAAAATTATCAGATTCCTGAAGTTTAGTTAGTATATTTTTTTCTTCTTTTGAAAGAATTTGTGGTGTCCAAACGCTAAGATTAACGAGCAGGTCGCCCCTGCCGTATCTGTTTATTTCGGGCAAGCCCTTGCCTTTAAGTCTTAAAATTTTTCCGGGCTGAGTGCCTGCGGGAATTTTAATTTTAGCTTTACCTTCCAACGTCGGAACTTCAATGCTTGTACCTAAGGCGGCTTCGGGAAAACTTAGAAAATGCTCATAAATAAGGTGGTTACCATCACGTTTCAATTGTGGGTGTTCAACTTCTTCAATTCTGATAATTAAATCGCCCGCAATTCCGTTGCGTGCACCTGCATTACCTTTACCACTAACAGTAAGATGCATACCTTCGGCAACGCCGCCAGGAATATTAATGCTGATAATTTCTTCACCCTTAACAATACCATCGCCATTACAAGTACTACATTTTTCTGAAATAGTTTTTCCTTCGCCGCCACAATATGGACAAGTAGAACGAGTTTGCATTTGCCCTAAAATTGTGTTTGTAACTCTACTAACTTGTCCTGTACCATTACAATAAGTGCAAGTTGAATACGAAGTCCCTTTTTTAGCCCCCGAACCACCACAATCCTTACACGAAATGTATTTATTTACTTTAATCTTTTTCTCAACACCATTAAGAATTTCTTCGAGAGTAAGTTTCAGATTTACTCTAAGATTTGAGCCTCTGTTAACACTACGACTTCTTTGCCTGCTGCTACTAAAACCTCCTCCAAAAGCACTTCCGAAAAAGTCTTCAAAACCACCAAAACTTTCGCCAAAATGACGTCTAAGAATTTCATCAACACTCATACCACCACTAAAGCCATTTCCTGCACCTGCTGAAAAAGCAGAATGACCAAACTGGTCGTATCTGTTTCTTTTTTCAGAATTACTAAGAATTTCATAAGCTTCGGCTGCTTCTTTAAATTTATCCTCTGCTTTCTTATCATCAGGATTTTTATCGGGATGATATTTGAGAGCCAATTGCCTGTATGCTTTTTTAATCTCAGCCTCAGTAGCATTTTTGGCAACACCAAGCACCTCATAATAATCTCTTTTAGCCATCTTTTCTTTAGTTAAAAGTTTGTAAAGTTTGTAAAGCTCATAAAGTATTTTGTTATCTATAATTCGTAATTACTAATTAATAATTAGCATCATCCTGCAACAACAACTTTAGAATATCTAAGAACTTTACCATTTAATATGTAACCTTTCTGTATTTCATCGACAATAATTCCTTTTTTAGATTCATCTTCAGTAGGTTGTGTAGTAAGAGCTTCGTGAAAATCGGTATCAAATTTTTCGCCAATGCTTTTAATGGTTTCCACGCCATTACGAGTTAAGACAGAAATAAATTTTTGTTTAATAAGATTAAGCCCTTCAGCAACTGATTTAATATCGGTTGCATTATTAACAGCCTCTAAAGCTCTGTCGAAATCATCGGCAACAGGCAAAAACTCAGTTAAAAGGTCAGAAGAAGCCGATTTAATTAAATCAGCTTTTTCTCTAAGAGTTCGTTTTCTAAAATTATCGTAATCGGATAATAACCTTAAATATTTATCATTGAGCTCTTCAATATTTTTTTTAAGAATTTCAATTTCATTATCAACCTTAGTTTCAATTTTTTCGGAATTATTTTCTTCTGATTTTACCTGTTCTTCAGCATTTTTTTTTGTTTCTTCTGTTTCAGCTTGTTCATTTTTAATTTCTTTTTCTGCTAAATTGTCAGTTACATCATCAACATTCTGATTTTCTTTTTTCTTTTTCTTATTCTTAATCATGTCAGTTCATTTAAAATATTTAAAAAATTGCCTTTGGCAAATTACAATATCTTTGCCAAAGGCAAATCAAGGACAAAGTGGCACAAAACTAATGCTTTTTTAATAACTGGCATAAAATCATTGAAATATTTTTTTTAAGTTATAAAGTTTGTAAAGTTCATAAAATTTTGGATGATTTACGATTTTAAATTTACGATTTTAGATTTACGAATTACGATTATTATAGACTAATTGAATATATTTTGCTTTTAACATTCAACTTTTAACTTTATAAACTTTATAAACTTTTAACTTTATAAACTTATGTATTAATTCAACAAAATGTTTAATTTTACAACAAATTTCTAAAAATGCAACTACTTAATATAACATGGGATGTTAACCCAATAATTTTCACAATAGGACCTGTTCAGCTCAGGTATTATGGATTATTGTTTGCTTCAGGTTTTCTTATTGGCTATTACATTATGCAATATATTTTTAATAAAGAAAAAATACCTGAAAAAGAGTTAGGCAATCTTAGCATGGCAATGATTTTAGGTGCTGTTATTGGAGCCAGAATGGGACATGTTTTATTTTATGAACCTGATTTCTTTTTTCAGAATCCACTTGAGATATTTATGATATGGCACGGGGGACTGGCAAGCCACGGTGGCGCAATTGGGGTGTTAATAGCAATATGGATATATACAAAAAAAAACAGGCGTTCATATTTGTGGGCACTAGACAGAGCGGTAATTCCCGCTGCCTTAGCTGGCTGCTTTATAAGAATAGGCAACCTTATGAATTCCGAAATAATAGGTAGCCCAACTAATTTGCCATGGGGTTTTAAGTTTATAAGATCTAACGAGCCTATTGATCCATTGATACCCCGACATCCTACACAAATTTATGAATCTGTTTGTTATCTGATAATATTTTTTGTATTGTTATTTACTTACAAGAAATACAAAGATAAAACTCCTAAAGGCTTATTGCTTGGCATTTTTCTAGTAAGTGTTTTTGGTATGAGATTTTTAATCGAATTTATAAAAGAGGACCAGGTAGCTTTTGAAGCAAATATGATAATAAATATGGGGCAAATATTAAGCATTCCTTTTATTTTAACCGGAATTTGGCTTTTGATAAAGAGTAAAAAAGGTAAAAAAAATTATTTATCTCATTGATATTCAATATATCTCAGATGTAAAAAAAACATTAACCCTCTTGATAAAATTACAAAAAAATAAATCAAAACACTTTACAATCTTTCAGATTTTACAAGAAAAAAGTTGAATACAATTTAATGCTGAACAAGTGTCTAATGATGGAAGCCTGTTGCTGTTGAAAGAAGTTGAACAACAAATTTGATTAAAAAGATATGGCTTTTATTAACTAAAAAGATATCATTCATTTTAGTATAAAGCTAACACATGAAAACATACACATAGAAAAGTAGTAAAGATTGAAGTAAATAGTATGGCGTCCAATGTGCGTTATATTACTAATAGCATAAGGTGCTGTAGTATTTTGCTACAATTCGCAATCATCAACATTTTTAACATAAACAACACTTTTTTGTTGTGGTACAGGATATAAGGAACATCAGGTTATAATAGCCCATGCCTAAGTGGTTGGAGAGTTCCAACAGAAAATGAAGTTGATAATGAACTTCAAAGTTTGATTACAAAAGATTACTATGGTGCTATAGCAAGTTCAATAAAGTTGCCTGCTACGGTTTAAGGTTATTTAATAATGCAGGTGATCATCTTGTAGGGTGATATGCTTTTTACTGGACTTCAACCGCATATATCAACAATAAAGCAAAAAGATTATATTTTAAATGCACTGTGGCAATAATAACAACTAATGAAAAAGGTTATGGGATGAGCATAAGATGTATTTAAGATAAAATAGAAAAATTATATTTTATGTTTTTCGATAATATATACAAGAAAAATTATATTTGCAAAAAATATATTTATTAATATGGTAAAAGAAAAAACATCACGTTCAATAAAGAGAAAAACCATAAGCGACAAAGAGAAAGTGTTAATGTTATACAATGATGATATTAATACTTTTGATTTTGTAATAGAAAATTTGATTTTAATATGCGAGCACGATGTATTTCAAGCTGAACAGTGTGCTATAACAGCTCATTCAAAAGGGAAATGCCAGATAAAACATGGTTCAGCCGGATATATAGAAATGTTACGAAAATTACTTACAGCAAAGGGACTTATTGTTAAACTACATTAAAATTTTAAAAAATGAAAACAAAAAATTTAATAATTATTATTAGCATATTGTTAGCTATAGTATCGTGCAGCAGAGTACCAATAACAAATCGGAAGCAAATAAAATTATTGCCCGAGAGTATGTTGTTGAGTTTAAGTCTTACAAACTATAATCAGTTTTTAAGTCAAAACCCTGCTTTATCAACATCTGAGCCTAATACGCAATTAGTAAGAAATACTGGCGGCAAAATTTCTCAAGCAGTAACAAAATATATGAAAGAAATTGGAGAATCAAAAAGATTAAAAAATTATAAATGGGAGTTCAATCTTGTAAAAGACCCAACAGTTAATGCATGGTGTATGCCCGGTGGTAAAGTAGTAATATATACAGGAATTTTACCTGTAACAAAAGATGAAACAGGACTAGCAGTAGTTATGTCGCACGAAATTGCTCATGCCGTTGCCCGACACGGCAATGAAAGAATGAGCCAACAATTAGCTATAGCATTAGGTGGTGTTAGTTTATCAGTTGCTATGCAAAATAAGCCTAAAGAAACACAAAATATTTTCTTGGCAGTTTATGGTATAGGCGGCACTTTAGGCTCTTTAGCCTATTCGCGTCAACACGAATATGAAGCCGATAAATTAGGAATGGTATTTATGGCATTAGCAGGCTACGACCCTGCAAAAGCAATAGATTTCTGGGAAAGAATGTCCGCTTTGTCATCGGGCAGTTCAACACCTCAATTCTTAAGTACACATCCCAGCAACGCTAATAGAATAAAATCGATGAAAGAATTTTTACCAAAGGCATTGAAATATTATAAGCCTTTGAACAATTAATAATGAAAGACCTGACTAAGGGTAAACCAAGCCGACTGATATTTCTGTTTGCTATGCCAATGTTGTTAGGAAATGTTTTCCAGCAATTTTATAATATAGTTGATAGTTTTATTGTTGGTAATTATATTGGCGAAGCTGCGCTTGCGGCTGTAGGAGCATCTTTCCCTGTTATATATGTTCTTATTGCACTAACTGTTGGAATTTCTATGGGTGGCACTATAGTAATTTCTCAATATTTTGGTGCCAAAGATTATGATAATGTTAAAAAAGCAGTTGACACAATGTTTATTTTTGTGATTATTGCTTCAGTATTAATTACAATAATCGGCTTATTATTTAGTAGTACAATATTTAAACTTTTAAAATTACCTGAAGAGGTATTACCTGATGCAACATTGTATCTTAATATTTATTTTTCAGGCATAATTTTAATGTTTGGATTTAATGTTGTTGCAGCAATTTTGAGAGGTTTAGGAGATTCAAAAACCCCATTGTATTTTCTGATAACTAGTACATTAATAAATTTATCATTAGATGTTTTATTTGTAGTAGTATTTGGATGGGGTATTGCATCTGTAGCTATTGCAACTGTCATTTCGCAGGGTGTTGCTCTAATAGCAAGTTTGATATATCTTAACCGTTACAATAAGTTTTTCAGGTTTTCATTAGCAAGTATGAAGTTAGACAAAAACATTTTTAAAGCCAGTATGCGTATTGGCATACCATCGGGACTACAGCAAACATTTGTCGGCTTAGGGATGTTGGCTTTATTAAGAATAGTAAATGATTTTGGAACTGATGCAATAGCTGCGTATACTGTTGCAGGGCGTATAGATTCTTTTGCATCGCTACCTGCTATGTCATTTGCTGCAGCTTTGTCTACTTTTGTTGGACAAAATCTCGGCGCTAATAAAACCAACAGAGTTGTCAAAGGTTATAAAGTAACATGGTTCATTACTTCTTTAATATCAGTTTCAGTTATGATAGTTGTAATGTTTTTTAGTGAACCACTAATGAGTATTTTTACAGATAAGCCAGAAGTTATATCTATTGGTCAGTCATATTTAACAATAGTATGTTCATTTTATATATTGTTTTCAACAATGTTTGTAACAAACGGAGTATTAAGAGGTGCTGGTGATACTTTATTTCCGATGTTTTTTACATTATTTTCATTATGGCTGATAAGAGTACCTTTGGCTTACATATTATCAAGACCGAATTTGGGTATAGGTATTGATGGAATTTGGTGGGCAATACCAATTGCTTGGTTTACTGGTTGTATATTCTCATTTTTATATTATTTGTCGGGCAGATGGAAGAGAAAAGCAGTTATAAAACCAATAACAACAACTATTGTCAACGAAATTTAATTTATATAATAAACTTATTTTTTAAGTGGTAGAACCCCTGCCATTTCGCCAATAACATTAACTAATTCAGAACCGGTAGGGATAACAATTTTAGCGTTATCTTTAAGAGATTCTTCTAATGTTTCAAGTTTTTTAAGCAATTGAGCATTCCCTACAAAGTATTTATCAGCAGCTTCATTAACTAATTTAATAGATTCAGCATCGCCTTCGGCGTGTAAAATTTTAGATTGTTTATAGCCTTCTGCTTCTTTAATTTTTGCTCTTTTTTCTCCGTCAGCAACAGTTTCTCTAGCAGTAGCAAAGTCAATAGCCGCAATTTTCTCGTTTTCAGCTTTAACAACTTTATTCATTGTGTCCTGAACATCTTTAGGAGGATCAATTTCTTTAAGTTCAGTTCTAATGATTTCAATACCCCATGTACTTGTTTCGTTACAAAGAGTTTTATGCAACTCGGCATTTATTTTACCTCTTTCGCTGTTAGCAGATTTTAAAGTAAGAGTACCAATAATATTTCTTAGAGTAGTTCTAGCAAGATTTACAATCTGCCATTTATAATTATTTACGTTATAAATAGAATTTTTAACATTATCTTCTTCCATTTTAACTCTAAAATATACTTGAGCATCGACACGAGCATTAAGATTATCGTTGGTTATTATTTCCTGAGGCTCTGCATCAATCATTTGCTCGGTAACATTAACTAAATATATCTTATCAATAACAGGAATAATCCAATGAAATCCTGGATTAGCAAAGTGGTGGTATTTGCCAAGTCTTTCAATAAGACCTCTTTGAGTTGGTCTTACAATACGAATACCAATAAAGAAAATTAACAAAATGACTATAATAGCCAAAATTAATGGTGATGTTCCCATGTTTTTTAAATTTAAAATTTTAGCTAAGGTACGATAAATTATTAATATAATATTTTTTTAAGAAAAAATTTATAAAACTATTAAAATGGTTTTACGAATGGTATTTTTAAATTTTAAATAAAA
>CAZDEU010000135.1:0-7391 GCA_964504265.1 uncultured Bacteroidales bacterium | reverse complement strand
TTCTTTCGATGAAGCTAATAAATTAATGGTTGAACAACCTGATAAATTTGCTGAAGAAGTCAGGAAATCATTACGACGTCAAGTTAAAGCTATCAATACTCTTGCTGCTAAAGGCATGTACTTTTGGGATTACGGTAACGCCTTTCTACTCGAAGCAAGCAGAGCTGGTGCTGATGTTTTGAAACCTGATGGTAATTTTATTTATCCTTCTTATGTACAAGATATTATGGGACCAATGTGCTTTGATTATGGCTTTGGCCCTTTTAGATGGGTTTGTACTTCTTCCGACCCAATCGATTTAGAAGTATCTGATAAAATAGCTACTGAAGTGCTCGAAGAATTGTATGTTAATGCTCCCGACGAAATTAAACTCCAACTTTCGGATAATATTAAATGGATTAAAGCTGCAGGCAATAATAAACTTGTGGTAGGCAGTCAGGCGCGTATACTTTATGCCGATTGTGAAGGTAGAACAAAGATAGCGAAAGCTTTTAATAAAGCTGTTAGTGAAAAAATCATAAAAGCTCCTGTTGTCATTGGTCGCGACCACCACGATGTGTCTGGTACTGATTCGCCTTACAGAGAAACATCTAATATTTACGATGGTTCATCTTTTACAGCCGATATGTCTGTGCATAATGTTATTGGCGATGCTTTCAGAGGTGCTACTTGGGTTTCTGTTCATAATGGCGGCGGTGTTGGATGGGGCGAAGTTATTAATGGTGGCTTTGGAATGGTTCTCGATGGCAGCAAAGAAACTGACCGCAGGTTAGAACAAATGATTTTCTGGGATGTTAATAATGGAATTGCTCGGCGAAGCTGGGCACGAAACAATGAAGCTGTTTTTGCTGTTAAAAGAGCTATGCTATCAGAACCAAATCTTAAAGTAACTTTACCAAATATTGCTGTTGACAATATTATTAATGATGCTATTGATAATTTATAAATAATGAATAAACAAAATCTTCTCGCTGTTTCTCCCATCGATGGTAGATATGGCAATATTACGCAGGTTTTTAGTGATTTTTTCTCCGAATATGCACTTATAAAAGCTCGGGTTTTTGTAGAAATAGAATATTTTTTGGCTTTATATAATCTTCATATACCTCAATTAAAATATGATGTTGATAATATTTTGCTTCGTAATATATATTCTGATTTTTCATTAAATGATGCTCTCAGAATTAAAGAAATTGAAAAAACTACAAATCACGATGTTAAAGCAGTTGAATATTTTTTGAAGGAAAAATTTGATGAATTGAAATTAGAAAATATTCGTGAATTTGTTCATTTTGGGCTTACTTCACAGGATATTAACAATACTGCTATACCTTGGATGTTAAAGCAAGCTGTTGATAAAATAATTGTTCCTGAATATCAAAAACTTATTGATAAAATTGATGAATTAGTAGATAAATGGTATAATGTGCCTATGCTCGCCCATACGCACGGTCAAGCTGCCAGCCCTACAACCGCTGGTAAAGAATTAAAGGTTTTTGCTTATCGTTTAAATATTCAGATTCAAAAAATTAAAAATTTTGTTTTTTCAGCTAAGTTTGGCGGTGCTACGGGTAATTTTAATGCGCATCTGCTTGCATATCCCAAAATAAACTGGCAGCAATTTGCCGATGATTTTGTTGAAAAAACTTTTGGCTTACAACGTTCTCAATATACTACGCAAATTGATAACTACGATAATATTGCTGAGTTCTTTCATTGTATCGAAAGAATTAATACTGTGTTATTGGATTTTTCTAAAGATATGTGGACATATATATCGATGGAATATATATCACAAAAAATAAAATCAGGTGAAGTTGGTTCTTCGGCTATGCCTCACAAAGTAAATCCTATTGATTTTGAAAATGCTGAGGGTAATCTTGGTCTGGCTAATGCAATATTAAGTTTTATGGCATCTAAACTTCCTGTTTCAAGATTGCAACGTGATTTGTCTGATTCAACTGTATTGCGTAATATTGGAGTACCTTTAGCTCACTCTTTTATTGCAGTTAATTCGCTTATCAAAGGCTTATCGAAAATTGAAATTAATAAAGATAAAATTATTGAAGATTTAGATAAACATTGGGAAATTATAGCCGAAGGTGTTCAGACTATATTGAGAAGAGAAGGTTTTTCTGAACCTTACGAACTTATGAAAAATTTTACTCGCGGTAAACTCCCTGTTAATCAACAAGTTTTTTTAGATTTTATAGAAAATCTTAATGTTGATGATAAAATTAAAAATGAGCTTAAAAATATTACTCCTTCTAATTACATTGGATACGCATCACAATTGTATTAGTTTTAACTGATTTATTATTTGGGGGTTAAATATTATTATGAGGTGTTATGCTAGTTCGTTAACCCAATTTATGTATTGTTTTCTGTTCGTGTAACTTTCTATAATGCGCAATAAATTATTAAAACTTGTAAGAAATGCAAATTTAATAATTGTTAATTTATATTTAACAATCTTATTATTATTGTATTAGTAATTGAATTTTGTTTTATTTTTGAATTTTAAAAAATAAACGCTTGCCTTTGCAAATGAAGAAAAAAAAATCTGATAAAGGAAAAAATACAGGGAAAATTTCATTATTAGCTTTCGGAATCTTAATTGGGTTCTTGGTTGGTGGAAGTTCTGTGTGGTGGTTCTCTAACAAAGATGCTACTTTCAAATTCTCAGGTAAATTAAAAAAGTTTTTTTACTCTGTAATTTCTGCAGATAATAATAATAAAGCTCTTGATAATAATAAAAAAACAAAAAAAATTACAAAAATTAAATCAAATAAAAATTCTGAAGCAATTGATAAAATCTCAGCACAGGATTCCTTGTTATTTAACGACCCTGCATACAGCGAATATTACGAACAAATGGACGGCAATATTGATTCTCTTGTTTCGGATACTTCAAACTATAATTATTCACAAAAGGATTTTATTGATAACGAAGGTCCAATTTCTTATACCGAAATTGTAGTTGAAAAAGATAAACTATTATTTAGTAAGCAAATTATTGTTAAAGAAAAAAATAATGAGACAAATAATAAAAATATTATGCTCGATTCTGTTTTATTAGAAACAAAATCAAATTTTAAACATAAAAAATTTAATATTATTGTTGAATTCTGGAAATCGCCTGTCAATTTTAAGGGCTACAAAATGTCAAAAAACAAAATTGTTTTATATGGGCTTAATTACGACGAAAATTTAAAAATTGAAAAAATAGATGATTTATTTTACCTGAAAAATTTTGATAAGTATTACTTGTTAGAATATTCCGATTCGTTTAAGCCTCTTTTTATTGTTCAAGAACCAAATTAATTTTATAATGAAGATAAATTTTAGTAAATATCATGGTACGGCTAATGACTTTATTATTATTGATAATATTAGTAATGATTACGTTTTAAACGAAAATATCATAGGTGCAATGTGCAACTATAAAACAGGTATAGGGGCTGACGGCTTATTGTTATTGAACAAATCGACTGAATATGCATTTGAAATGAATTATTTTAATTCTGACGGAAAAGAAGCTTCTTTTTGTGGTAACGGTGGAAGATGTATTGCTGCCTACGCTTACAAGTTGGGAGTTACTAGAAATAAAATGATTTATAAAGCTTCTGATGGAATTCATAATGCAGAAATTTTACACGAAAATAAAAATGTTTTTAATGTAAAATTAAGTATGAATGATGTAGGTATGATTACTAAACTAGACGATATTTATATTACTAACACAGGCTCACCTCATGCAATTATTATAGTTGATGATTTAGGAAGTATTAATGTTTTTGAAGAAGGCAAAAAAATAAGATATAGCCATGCTTTTAAAGAAAATGGGATTAATGTAAACTTTGTGAAAGTCAATTTAAACTGTATAGAAATTAGAACTTACGAAAGAGGTGTTGAAAACGAAACATTTTCATGCGGCACAGGCGTTACGGCTTCTGCTTTGTATGCTGCAATGTATCATAATCAAAAATCTCCTATTAAAGTTATTACTAAAGGTGGTATACTTTGGGTTTATTTTGATTTTGATAAAAATAAAGGTTTTTCAAATATTGTTTTAGAAGGTGAAGCTGTTTTTGTTTTTGATGGAACTTATTATTTGTGAAAATATGTTAAAAAGTACAAATATTACACTTAGAGCTACCGAACCCAAAGATATTGACTTAATTTTTGACTGGGAAAATAATACTGATATATGGAGAGTTAGCAACACTAATACTCCATACTCACGCTTTGTAATTGAACAATATGTCCTTAATTCTACTCAAGATATTTTTTCAGCTAAACAATTAAGGTTAATGATTGACTTAAATGAAATAAAAAAAACAATAGGAACTATTGATTTATTTGATTATGAACCCATTAACAGACGAGCTGGCGTGGGCATCCTGATTTTAAATGAGTTCAGAAACAAAGGTTATGCTTTTGAATGCCTCAAAATAATTGAAATTTACACAAAAAAAATTCTTAATCTTCATCAATTGTATTGTAATATTTCGGAAAATAATCTGATAAGTATTAAACTATTTGAAAAAGCTGGTTTTATTAGTACTGGAAGAAAAAAAGACTGGTTATTTAATAGTGATGGAAATTTTATTGATGAGCTTTTTTATCAAAAATTTTTATAAATGAACGAAAAAATAATATCAGTTAATCATAAAAGGAAAAGAAATATAATTGCTTTTTTTTCAATATTTTCTACTGTTATATTGCTTGCTACTACTGGCGGTTTGTATATTTACAACAAAATATATAAAGCGAATGTATATTTAAATAATAATCAAAAAGAGATTTTTCTTTACATCAAAACCGGCTCTAATTACAACAAAGTTGTTGAGCAAATTGAAGAAATGAATATTTTAAAAGATATTAATTCGTTTAAAATTTTGGCTGAGAAAAAAAATTATCCGCAAAATGTTAAATCGGGAAAATATAGAATTACTAACGGTATGAGTAATAATGAACTGATAAATATGTTACGATTGGGAAGGCAGCACCCCGTACGATTAACATTTAACAACATTCGATTAAAACAACAATTAATCAGTCGTATTGCAAATCAAATTGAAGCTGACTCTCTTTCGTTAGCTGAAGCTTTTTCAAATTCTGAAATTTACGAAAAATGGGGATTTAATTCAGAAAACATAATGACTATGTTTTTGCCTAATACTTATGAATTTTTTTGGAATACTTCAGTTGTCGATTTATTTGAAAGAATGAACAATGAATACAATAAGTTTTGGAATGAAGAAAGGCTTAGCAAAGCAGAAAAAATGAATCTTAGCCCTATTCAAGTAATTATTCTTGCGTCAATTGTTTATCAGGAAACAAAAAAAATTGATGAAATGTCAAAAATTGCAGGTGTTTACATGAACAGATTAAAAATAAATATGCCCCTGCAAGCCGACCCTACCGTAGTTTTTGCTCTTGGCGATTTTTCTGTAAACAGAGTTCTAAAACGTCATCTCGAAATTGAATCTCCTTATAATACATATAAAATTATTGGGTTACCTCCAGGTCCTATCTGCTTACCCGACCTTATTACTATTGATAAAACATTAGATTATGAAAAACACGATTATTTGTTTTTCTGTGCAAAAGACGATTTATCAGGTTATCATGCTTTTGCTAAAACACATGCTCAACATATTCAAAATGCAGCACGCTATCATGTGGCATTAAATAAAAACAAAATAAGAAGTTAAAAATTGATTATTTATTGATAAAAAATGTTTTTTTACCATTATAGCAGAAACTCGTAAACAATATTTATATTTTATTATTAAGATATTTTTGAGAAATACGGCTTACTGGTAACCAAATTGCCAATAAACCTATTGAAATAACTGTAATTATTGTCAACACAAAATCTGCCGATTTCATTTTAACAGGATAAGCATTAATAACAAAAGCACCTTCGGCACCTAATTTAACCAATCCAAATTTTATTTGTAAAAAACATATTAAAGCACCTAACAACATTCCAGCAACAGCACCAACACCTATTATAAATAATCCTTCCGCAACAAAAATTCTTTTAATAAGTTTTGTAGAAGCTCCCATACTCATTAGTATTGCAATATCTTTTTTCTTATCAAGTATTAACATAATTAACGAACCAATAATACCTGTAGTAGCAATTATTAAAATAAAAGTAAGAATAAAGAAAATTGCCCATTTTTCAGTTTTCATAATTTTATACAAAAGTTCCTGTTGTTGAAATCTGTCTTTAACAGAAAAGCTATCACCTAAAACAGTTTGAATTTCATTTTGCACCTTATTAACATCAGTTTCTGCTAATAAAGCAATTTCGAGCGAAGTAACTTCACTTGAGTAATCCATTATTTTTCTTGCGAACCTCAAAGGTACCAGAACATGTTTAGAATCATAATCTTGTTGAACTGAAAAAATACCTGAAGGAAAAATGCCTGCAGTATTAAAAGCACTTTCGGGATTTAAAGAAAAGCCTTGTCCTCGTTTAGGAACATATACATTAATTGGCTCAACAAAATCAGAAAGTCTCACATCTAAATAATACGCAACACCCTGCCCAACAACAGCAAAATCTCTGTCGCCTTGTTCAAGTGTAAAAGAGCCGTCAACAAGCATGGTGTCTATTTGTAAAGTTTCAGATATTTCGGGGCTAACACCTTTAATATTTACAATATGTTGCCTGCCATTATATTCGAGCAGTGCATTTTCTTCAACAACACGCGTAACAGATTTAATACCCGAAATATTAATAATTTTATCAGCATATAACTCATCAAAAGTTTTACCTTTAATAATTTTAACTTCAATATCGGGGTTAAAAGAATTGTACATTTTAATAACCAAATCTTCAAAACCGTTAAACACCGACAAAATGATAATAAGAGCCATACTCACAATGCCAACGCCAAGCACCGAAATAAAAGAAATAATATTAATTATATTGTGCGATTTTTTCGACAATAAATACCTGCGCGCTATATAAAAAGGGAAGTTCAATTTAAAGAATATTATTCTTTCAATAATTTTTCAATATTTTCGATATAATCAAGCGAATCGTCTATAAAAAAATCAATATCAGGGATAGCCCTCACCTGCTTACCAATTTTTTGACCCAGCAATTTTCTTAAATACGATTTATTGGCTATTACTTGTTCAAAAACCACTTCTTTAGTTTTATCAGTAGCAAAAATACTGATATAATTTCTTGCCAATGACAAATCGCGTGTAACATTAACTTTAGTAACACTAATCATAGCACCAAAAAAAATATTACGGCTTTCAATTTGAAAAATTTCACCCAAAGCCCGCTGAACCAATCTCGCAATTTTATTTTGTCGTGTGTTTTCCATAAATGCAAAAGTATTAATTTTTTAAACAACGAA
>CAZDEU010000134.1:1350-7583 GCA_964504265.1 uncultured Bacteroidales bacterium | reverse complement strand
ACTTTACAAACTTTATAAACTTTATAACTCAATAATTAATTTTTAACCTATTTCAATATATTTTATTAATTTTTAAGACTTTTTTTAATAAATTTGCTAAAATTTTGTTTTTTTTTAAAAAAAATCATATTTTGTTGATTTATGACAATTTAAGCTAAGAAGTTTTTAATAACATATTTAAGTAATAACTAAAAAATGCATAAAATGAAAAAATTAAGTTTGATTTTTCTAGTTCTTTTTTCAATTTTTTTCAATTTAAACGCCCAAATAAAAGACCCTGTATTGCTAACATTTGAAAATGAGCATATTACAAGGTCAGAATTTTTAAAAATTTTCAATAAAAACAATATTAAAGGTGAGCCAATAACTAAAAAAGCTATTGAAGAATACTTAGAACTTTTTATCAATTTCAAATTAAAAGTTAAAGAAGCAGAGGCGTTAGGTTTAGATACAGTTAAAACTTTTATTAATGAACTTGAAGGATACAGAATGCAGTTAGCTCAACCTTATTTTGTTGATAAAAAAGTTGATTCAGCATTAATGGCTGAGGCTTACGAACGTTTATTATTGGATTTAAGAGCAAGCCATATTCTTATTAAAGTTGAACCTTATGCTACGCCCGAAGACACACTCGAAAAATACAATCAGATAATGGAGCTTAGAAAAAGAGTTCTGAAAGGTGAAAGTTTTGAGAAAGTTGCTAAAGAAGCATCCGAAGATTTATCGGCTCAGGATCAACCCGCTACCGAAAATCACCCTGCAATTAAGGGAAATGCTGGCGATTTGGGATATTTTACAGCTTTCGACCTTGTTTACCCTTTTGAATCAGCCGCATATAATTTAAAAATTGGCGAAGTTTCTATGCCTGTACGCAGCAATTTTGGATATCATATTATTAAATTATACGACAAAAAGAAAGCAATGGGCAAAGTTCAGGTTGCTCATATCCTTATAAGCATACCTGCTAGTTCAACAAAAATGGATTCTTTAAAATTAAAAGCTAAAACAGATTCGTTATACAATGCTATTATTAATGGTGCTGATTTTGACGAAATTGCAAAAACTTTTTCAGACGACAAAGGCAGTGCTTCAAGTGGTGGTGTTTTACCATGGTTTGGTGCTTTCAGAATGGTGCCCGAATTTATTGAATCAATCTCCAAACTTAAAAACAAAGGAGATATGCCTGAACCTGTTCTTACAGCTTACGGCTGGCATATTATTAAACTAGTTGATAAAAAAGAAGTTGGTTCATATCAAGACGAGTTAGCTGATATTAAAGCAAGATTTCAAAGAGATTCACGCTCCGATTTAAGCAGACAATCTATAATTAATAAAATTAAAAAACAATATAATTTTACCGAAGACAAAGCATCATTAATCGATTTTTATTCAATAGTTACCGATAGTATTTTTAAAGGCAAGTGGGATCCTAAAGAAGCAGAAGGTCTGAATAAAGTTATGTTTACTATTGGCAATAAAACATATACACAAAAAGATTTCACACAATTACTTTCTAAAAAGCAAAGCGGAATAAGACCTCAAAGCCTTACAGGTTTTATTAATTATACTTATGACAATTGGGTTAATGAAGAATGTATTAATTATAAAGATAAGAATCTGGAAAATATTGACCCTGAATTTAAATCTATTATGAAAGAATACAGAGATGGAATTTTATTATTTGACCTTACTGACCAGAAAGTTTGGAGTAAAGCTGTTAAAGATACCGTTGGGCTAAAGACGTTTTACGAACTTCACAGACACAAACATATATGGAAAGAAAGAATTGCCGCATCAATTTATACATGTGCTGACGAAAAAGTAGCTAAAGCAACAAAAAAATTAGTTAAAAAAGCAGCAAAAAAGGCTTATACTAACGATTCTATAGCTAAAACAATTAACTCTACCTCTACTGCATTACTTGAAATTAAAAGTGGTAAATTTCAAAAAGGCGAAAACGATATAATTGACAAAATTGCATGGAAAAAAGGAATTACAAAAAACATGAAAATTAATGATAAAGTTATATTTGTAAAAATTACTAAAGTACTTCCTTCGCAAGCCAAAGAACTTAAAGAAATTAAAGGTATTATGACAGCCGAATATCAGAAACAGCTTGATGAAGAATGGATAAAAGAATTAAGAAACAAATATAAGTTTACAGTTGATACTAATGTGCTTAATTCTATTAGTGTAAACTAATAAAAAATTCATTTTGGCACAATCAAAATTTATGTTAATACAAAAATTTATCTTTATTATTTGTATTTTATGCCTGTTTGTCGTTTCGTGCAATAACAGCAAAAGTAAGCCCGATGATGCCGTTGCAAGAGTAAATGATAAATATTTAACCAAAAAAGATATATTAAAGTTGTCTTTTTTTGATAGTAGCTTTGAAGATAGTGCTGCTGTTGTTGAAGCCTTTATTGATAAATGGATAAGAGAACAAATAATTGTTAACACAGCCGAAAAAAATCTTCCTGATGACAAGAAAGATTTTGAAACCCAGCTTGAAGCCTATCGCAATTCATTAATAGTTTTTACTTATGAAAGTGAATTAATAAGACAAAAACTTGATACTAGTGTAAGCGAATATCAAATAAGAGAATATTACGAACAAAACCCGGCTGAATTTGTTCTTAAAGATAATATTGTAAAAGTTATTTTTGTCAAGCTACCTGCTGATAATTCAAGAATAAGCGTTTTTAAAAATCTAATTTTATCGGAAAAACCTCATGATAAAACAAGACTTGAAAACGAAGCAAAGCGCTACGCAGCTAACTATTTCTTAGATGATAATGTATGGTTACTTTTTGATGATTTAATTAAGGAAGTCCCCATAAAGACATATAACCAGGAGGCTTTTCTTAAAAACAACAGATTTATTGAAATTAAAGACGCAGATTTTTATTATCTTGTTAATATTAAGGGATTTATGATTAAAGAAAGTTTGTCGCCACTTGGTTTTGAAAAAGAACGTATAAGAAATATTATTGTTAATAAACGAAAGGTTGATTTAATAAAAAATACGCACCAAGCTATATATAAAGAAGCATTAAAAAACAGCGAATTTGAAATTTACTGATTTATGAATAATAGAAAAAATCTTTTTTTAATAATAAAAGCAATTTTAATAAGTTATTTAAACTGATTGATTTAAACAATAATAATGATAAAATTTTTTAAAAATATATTAATTTTTGTATTGTTAGTAGGTTCAATGCCAGTTTTTATCTATTCACAACCTCAAAAACAAAACATACTTATTGATGAAGTTGTTGCAATAGTAGGCGATAAAATAGTAAAACATTCGGATATTGAAGCCGAATACACAAATTATTTGATGCAAGGTATTACACAAGGCGGCGAAGTGCGTTGTCAGATATTTGAAGAACTTCTTTTACAACAATTATTGCTAAACCAAGCAGCAATTGATTCTGTTACTGTTTCTGAAACTCAGGTTGAATCGGAGCTTGATGCGAGAATAAGATATTTTGTAAACCAAATTGGCTCACGCGAAAAACTTGAAGAATTTTATAAAAAATCTATTCAGGAAATAAAAAATGAATTTCGGGGAACAATAAAAGACAGGCTATTGGTTCAAACTATGGAATCGCGTATTACAAAAGATGTAAAAATAACACCAAAGGAAGTAAGAATGTTTTATAATAGGATTCCCGAAGATAGCTTACCATTGATTAATTCAGAAGTAGAGGTTTATCACATCGTGAAACAACCGCCAGTTAGCGAAGAGTCAAAAGAAGTTGCAAAGTTCAGAATTAATGAACTAAGAGAAAGAATACTTAAAGGTGAAGATTTTGGGACATTAGCTTATATGTATTCGGAAGATCCTGGTTCATCGAAAAAAAATGGAGAATTAGGCTTTACTTGTCGAGGCGACTTATTTCCCGAATTTGAAAGTGTTGCTTTTGCACTTAAAGAAAATGAGATATCGCCCGTTATTGAAACAAAAGCAGGCTATCATATTATACAAATGATAGAGAGAAGGGGCGAATGTATTAACGTAAAACATATTTTAATTCAGCCTAAGATTAGTCCTGACGATCTTATTAAAGCAAGGCAATTCCTCGACAATATTTATGCTCTAATAAATATGGATTCCATCTCTTTTTTTGATGCTGCCCAACGCTATTCTGATGATCCAAGCAAAAAAAACGGTGGGTTGATTGTCAATCCTTATACAGGTCAATCGCGTTTTGAGGTTAATGATGTAGACCCTCAAATATTTTTTACTATAGATAAAATGGAAGCAGGACAAATTTCAAAACCAGTTTTGATGAAAACTGATGATGGCAAAGAAGCGTACAGATTAATTTATCTAAAAACAAGAACTGACCCGCATAAGGCAAACTTAAAAGATGATTACGACAGAATTCAGTCGACAGCTCTTGAAGATAAGAGAAATAAAACCATTGGACAATGGGTCAACAAAAAATTTGAAACTACTTATATACGCGTAAGCGAAGACTATAAACACTGTAATTTCACGTATAAGTGGTTTAATCATTAATAAAAAAAAGATTAATAAGTGAGGAGATTTTTAATAAAAACAAAATGAATAATCAATACAAATCGGATGTTGAAGCACTTGATGCTTTTAAAGAAAAATATTTTGAGTTAAAGAATGAAGTTTCAAAAGTAATTATTGGTCAGGATGAAGTTTTAAAAGGATTGATAATAGCTATTTTTAGCAGAGGACACGCATTATTGGTTGGTGTACCGGGACTTGCCAAAACATTGATGATAAACACATTGGCACGTTCGCTTGGTTTAACATATCGAAGAATACAGTTTACACCCGATCTTATGCCTTCTGATATAATAGGTACAGAAATATTAGACGAAGCAAGACGTTTTAAGTTTGTAAAAGGACCTGTTTTTGCAAACATTATACTTGCTGACGAAATTAACAGAACACCACCTAAAACACAATCAGCTTTATTAGAAGCTATGCAAGAAAAGGCTGTAACTGTTGCGGGGCAGACTTTTGCTTTAGATGAGCCATTTTTCGTATTAGCTACACAAAATCCAATTGAACAGGAAGGCACATATCCCTTACCCGAAGCCCAGTTAGACAGATTTATGTTTAATATTTGGCTTGATTATCCGGCTTTGAATGAGGAAATTGAAATTGTTAAAGCAACAACAGCAGATATTGATGTTGAAATAAAGAAAATTATAGATGGAAATGAAATTATTTTCTTCCAAAATTTAATAAGAAAAATTCCAGTTGCCGATAATGTTTTTCAGTATGCTGTGAACCTCACTGCTAAAAGCAGACCTGGAACTAAAACTGCTCATTCGATTGCCAATGAATATATTTCGTGGGGTGCTGGTCCAAGAGCTTCTCAATATTTAATTATTGGTGCTAAATGTCATGCTGCTATAAACGGCAAGTATTCTCCTGATATTGAAGATGTTAATGCGGTTGCATCATCAGTACTTCGCCACCGCATTGTTAAAAATTACAAAGCAGAAGCTGAAGGTATTACAGTCGAAAAAATCATAAGCGAAATTACTAGTTCTTAGAATAATTGTCGTGCTTCGTTTTTCAAAAACTCCAGAGCATCAGCCACAGGAGCTTTATCGCCTTCAAGACTTAATTGAAAGAGAATTTGAGCCATTTCAGAAGAAGTTGCATTATCGTTGCATCTTGTAGCAGCAGTATTAACAAGTCGTATCATTTCCTCCTTAGCATTTTTGACTAAATTCCAAGCTGCCGACGAAACATATAATTGTTGCGATAAATTATGTTCAAATTCATCTCTAATGTTTTTTACTAAAGAAATTTGCAACTGAAAAGCTGACATACCACTAACATTATTACGATTTACCAGGCTACCCACCGAAATTCTTTCTAAAAACAAAACCAATCTTTCGTAAGCCTGTAATCTGATAGGGTCAATAATTTTTTTTCCAGAAATTTTTAAATCAATCAGTTTTTCTTTCGATTTTATTTCAGATTCAGTATTTCGGCGTTTGTTCTCATCTTCAATAAATTGTTTTATCAAAAAATAAGCAGTAAAGAATACAATTGCGGCAGGTAAAATATATTTTAAAAATTCAATTATTATTTCCATAAATCTTAATTTGAAAACAAAATTAATGTTTTTTCTTTAAAAAAGGGAAAAATGTTTTGATTTGATGAGAATTGAAAATTTCAATTATTAAGCAACTTTTTGATTGTAAAGGTGTTTTTGAAATTCAACAAA
>CAZDEU010000134.1:0-1250 GCA_964504265.1 uncultured Bacteroidales bacterium | reverse complement strand
TCGGGGTCAGAAAAATGCTTATAAGCATCAACAAAATCGTAAATAGTAAAAAAATCTTTTCCATCGAATAAACGTGTACCTCTACCTACAATTTGTTTGAACTCAATCATTGAATTAACCTGTCTGAATAAAACTATATTTCTGATATTTCTTGCATCAACGCCGGTCGAAAGTTTTTGAGATGTAGTAAGTATAGTAGGTATAGATTTTTCGTTATCCTGAAACTCTCTTAATGAGCGTTCACCGTCTTCGCCATCGTTTGCAGTTACACGAACACAATAAAAAGGATTTTTATTTTTTGAATATTGATTTACCAAATCTCTGATTAATGCAGCATGATCCTGATTAGCACAAAAAATTATTGTTTTTTCATTTTGATTACACTCATCCAAAAAAATGTTTACCCGTTTAGCTTCACGCTCCACAATTTCGATAGTGCGGTTAAAATCTTTTTCTTCGTATAATTTACCGACTTCAATTTCGCCTTCAACAATAGTATCGTCAGAAGTGTAACGATAATCGTCTAACGTAGTTTTTATTCGTTTAACTTTAAAAGGCGTTAAAAAACCATCATTAATTCCTTCTTTAAGAGAATAAATATAAACAGGTTCTCCAAAATAGCGGTATGTATCAACATTATCTTTTCTTTTTGGTGTAGCAGTTAAGCCCAACTGCACAGCGGGACAAAAATACTCGAGAATACTACGCCAGTTACTTTCGTCATTAGCTCCACCACGATGACACTCGTCAATGATAATAAAATCGAAGTAGTCGGGAGGGTATTCTCCAAAATATGGTTCTGAATGCTTATTAACCTTTTGTTCTAATTCGGGTTTATTATTTGAAAGTTTTTTAAGTAATTCAATATCCCCATTGATTAAAGCAGTTTTCTTAGCTCTGCTCCATTTTTGAACTTGCTTCTCTCGTTTAAATGCAAGGTCAATTCTATCAAATGTTTCATAGTAAACCAATTTAACCGGTGAATGTAATTTTGTGTATTCTGCACCTTCACCATTTTTATGTTGCTCGATTCTTCTTTTTAAATTTTTTGTGCTTCCAGTATAAAAACTCCCATCTTTGCATTGAAGAATATACATAAAGCCGTTAGCTATATCATTTATTTTTATTTCTTCAAAACTTATCCTCTCATCAATCTGTGAGGCTGGTGAAGCTGGTGAGGCTGGTGAGGCTGGTGAGGCTGGTGAGGCTGGCGAGGCTGGTGAGGCTGGTGAAGCTGGTGAGGCTGGTGA
>CAZDEU010000133.1:0-7623 GCA_964504265.1 uncultured Bacteroidales bacterium | reverse complement strand
TGAAAGTATGCAGATAAATAAATCGACAGCCTATTCCTAATGGCATCATAGCTCTTATAGGAATAACATCAAAAGTTAATTCGGTGCCTGAAGATAAAAATTCATATTTACCATATTTATAACTAACAGCATTGGCATAATCGCAAAACAAACTTGCTTTTATTCTTTTAATATACATAAAACCTGCAATATTTGCATCGGGATAAAACACAGGCAAACGATAATCGGCTGTGTATTTAAATATATCGTTATTAGTATTATAATTAAAAAAACCTCTCGGATAATTAACAAATAAAGGGAAGGTATAATATTCTCCATTTAAAAACTGATAAGAAAAATCAAGTTTTAAACTATGATGCTTTAAAATACCAGGGAAAAGAAAAGCAGAATTAAAACCATAATGTTTGTTTTCTGATTTAGGTTCTAAAGATTTAATATAATATGCCGAAAATATTTGTCCCCAACGCGAGTAAATATCTTTTTCTGATGTCTTTACAAGATTTCTAAAATCAATACCCGCCGAAAAGGCTTGTATATCGCCATGATAAGCAGCTATAGGAGAATAATCTACAACATCTGACCAATAAATATTTTCAATGCAAGAATAAATATTAAGGCTTCTGTACCATTTACCCTGAGTAAGATTAAGCGGAATACTTAGTTTTAATTTTGAAACTGTTTCGTTCCAGAATATAAAATCATCGTCATATTCAAGATCACTTTCAAAGTAATTTTTTCTGCCGCCTGTATAATAATTAAATTCAACAACAGGATAAAGCCCTTTGTAAACTAAACTTGAATTAATAAAAGGTCTTTCGAAGAATGTATTATAGCCCGCATTAATAGTAAGAAAAGTATTGCTGAGAAAATTTTGCGACATTAAATTAATACCCGGATAAACTTCGTTAGGATTAGTGCTATATGCAGCCGGCAACCAACTATGAAAATTAAAAAGATGTGCAACTTTTCTATATTTTTTAATATTAAAATTAGTATTTACAATATTTGTAGTATCAAATGATTTTATATTTTCTTGTTTACTCAAATTATCGGCAAGAGGGAATAAATTATCATTAAACAAAACAGTCTTTACCCATTTAGAAGTATCGTAAGGAATAATAACAGTACGATAACCATCGGCAGTGTATTCAGAAAAAGCTATTTTACTTTTATCGCCTGAAACACTTGCCCACGAAGCACCATATTTAGCGGAAGTAACTCTGAATATTTCGGAAGATTCAATGTTTAATGCATAAATATTAGTTACACCGTCATACACTCCATTAAAAAAAACGAAATTGCCGTCATATATGGGTTTACTAATTTCGTAAGGCGAATAATTTAAGATAAAATTGTATTTTAAAGACTCATAGTTAATTCTAATAATCCCTTTTTCACCTTTTTTATTCATAACAACACAAAAAACATCTTTAGAATCGGGCGACCACGATGGAGTTAAAATATTTTCATTATTATTTAAAACAAAATTTTTTATTACATTACCATTTTCAGCATCAATAAAAACAAGAGAAAATTTATAATCGGGCAATATTTCAGAAACAGCAATAATTTTATTGTTGGGCGATATTGCAGGAGCAAAATATTTAGTTTTTTTAGTAAGATGTTTTATTTTACCTGTTTCAAAATTATATTTTTTAACAACGGACCAATTCCGATGAGCCCATCTTTTATCATATTGTACTTCGGACCAAACTAAAAATTTATCGTTAGCATTAAACAACAGTTCCTCTAACCTTTTATTATGCGAAAAAATAATATTTTCGCCCGAAGATGCAAGCCTAACAGGATTAAAATATCCTGGCACATGAAGTTTTTTCTCATTTTTATCAGATACTAAAACAAATTGTCTTTCATAATCCAACCCGTTTTTAATGGTACAAATAACAGAATCATTAATAAAAACATTTTGTTCATAAGAGGTATAGTTTTTATGCTTAAAAGAAACAGCATAATTATCATAAATGATAGGTTCGTAACGTTGATAAGTTCTCCACAAGCTATCAATAAAAGTAAAACTTTCTTTATAAAGATGTTTAAGATTGCGTCCTGTATTTTTCTTTATTCCACGCGACAAAGGAGTAAGAGTATAAGGACGATTAGCAACAAAAGATGTAGTTTTATCCCATAAATCGCTGCTATATTTCATTCTGCTCGAAGCTACAAGTAAATAACCAAAAGCATATTCGGCAGGCACATAATCTTTAAAAGACCCGAAAGCAGCTTTATCAAAAGAGTATAATCCTTTTTCATAAAACTGAGCTTTTAAAGGCATTACAAAATCGGGTATTCTACCCCTCCCCGACTTTGAAAATGCTGTTTCGGTACTAACAGCATCACCTTCCATAAACCACGAAGGAATAAAAAGACCAAACAAAGCAGCAGTAGATTGTTGCCCGCCTAAAAAATAAAAAAACTTGCCTGCTCCGGTTCTCATCTTGTCCATTTGAGCAATATGGCGGTATTCGTGAATGCATAACTGCTCCATCCAATCTTGACCGTAAGTAGTTTGCGGTACAGAAGTAAAAAACTCCATTCGGGCAGGAGTCCATGCCGCATAAGCATTAGAAATAACACTACGATTATGAATAATGACATTTATTTTTCGCGGTTTATGTCCAATAGTACCCGGATATGTTGCAATAACTTTATTAAGATAGTTTGCCATTCGGTTAGCTTCGCCGGCAAAATCTTTCGAAAAAATTATTCTGAAATCTTTGGTTTTAATTTGCTGCCATTTAACAGAAGCAGGTTCCTGTCCTAAATCAAAATATTGAGCATTAATGTTTTGAACATTAATAAAACAGGAAAAACAGAATAATAATATAAAAGATTTTTTTTTCAATTATATAATAAATGATTATACAGAAAAATCAAACTTATAAACTCCTTCACTAATTTTAGAAACTTCTACATCAGTTCTTCCATATTTAAGCAAATGGTGTTTTCGAATTGGTTGGTCTATTGGGACACCCAAACGATTACGGAAATATATACCCATTTCGCTAGCATGTGGGAAAGATGATATTTGTTTAGGATAAAGTACTCCATCAATTTTTTGATTACCAAATAATAAACCATCCATATTTACTCCATCATCCCATAATATTTCAATAGCATCATTATGACGATGCATTCTACCTCTGCCATCAAAGCGTAACGGATTCATTTGCTTTGGCGGAAATAATTCAGAAAATTGTTTAACATCTTGCACCCTTATTTTTATGTAAGCATCACTTTTAGTTGTATGATTAGCAGGATTCTGACCCCAATTAAGCCCTGCCGCATTCTGCACTTCACCGTCTTTGCCTAGTAAGGTTAAAAAACATATTTTAGTGGCAGACGCAACTAATATATCTTCGACAGCAAGTTCTAAACATGATATAGAATTATTTAAAACTCTTGAAATATAATCGTTTAAAGGAGAAAAAGTATCCCTAGTGGTTTCAGCCAAAATTTCTCTATACGGTGTAGTAAGTCCATTAGTAGAAAAATTCGCAGAACCAACCAAAGCATGAACTATTTGACCTTTATTTCTCCACGCATAGCATTTAGAATGAACCGGCAATTTTGAATAAAAAATATTTATATTTTCAATACTATCTTGAAGTATCAAAAGAGAATTATGTAAAGTTTTTTGTATTCCTTCTGCACCATACATTCCATAAATTACTTTTGAATAAAAAGGCAATGAATGAAGACGTTGAATTGGCTTAGGACCGACATAACCTGATATAACTATGAGTTCATCAGATTCAACCAACTCATGTCTTTGAAAAATAATCTCTTCTAAGTTTTCTGTAAAAAGCATTATTTTTTGTTTTTTAAAGTTATATAATGTTCTTTTTTAGGTGCGTTAGAAAATTTTTTATTAAAGGATTTTGTAATATCCGATAAATTAATACTATCAATATTTTCAACCGAAAAACAGCTTCTCTCACAAATATCACAAATAACATTGCTCATATCAATAGTTTTACCATCAACAATTCCGTCACCTATTATCATAATAAAATAAGAATTTTCTTTTGATACTCTCGAAAGTTCATTCAAAATTAGAGTCATAGATTCAACATATTCAAATTTTGCATCTTCAAATTTTTTAGTATCAATTCTATGATGATTCCCAATTTCTTTCTGTCGAACAGGCTTGTGGTCAAAACCCAACCAAAACATTCTCTGCTTATGGTATAAGTAGTAATCAAATGTATTAATATAAGGTGGCGAAGTAATTACAAAATCAAAACAATTATCTTCAAAAGATTTTAGAGTTGTATAAGTGTCACCATTAAAAATTTCAGAATTGGATATTAGTTCATAAGCATCAGATAAAAGAATATTTAAATAATTTGACAATGTTTCAATAAAAGAGTAATAAACCACACCATCACTATGTTTTTTATTCTTTGCAGTATATCGCACTTCGCTATCTTGATTGGAAACTTTTACAATTATTTTTGAAAAAGCACAATATAAAAGATTTTTAACATTATCATTCTTTATTCTTTCAATATTTTTTTTCAAATAAGCCAATTCATAGCTGACATTCAATTGAAACCAGTGATTACGATTTGGAAAATCGGGAATAATTATTTCGTCATTTTTAAAATTTATATTATAAAATTGGTTTTTATCAATCAATAATTGAATTTCAGTTAAAAATTTTTTAATTATACTAATTTCTTGTTCATTAAATTGGCTAGTTTTTGCTTTTGACACAATGCATGCAATAGGATTCAAATCTATGCCTACAGATGGCATTCCGTTTAATGCAGCTTCTACAAGAGTAGTACCACTACCACAAAATGGGTCAATGATGCTATAACCATTTTTACAATACAAATTAAAGTATTTACTAACTAATTGGGGTGTGAATTTGGCAGGATATGGATGAAATCCGTGAGTATAATAAGTGCTTTTCAATTGTGTATTTAGTTTCATCAAAATTTTTCTCCTTTAATATTTTTTCTAAAAATTAAAATCAAAGAATGTCCAATATTAAAATAAAAACGTCTTGATTTATTACCACCCAAACGGACTAATTTTCTTTGGTTCGATTGATCCCAAATAACAAAATCCCACATTACCCATCCTGTTTGCCTTGCAACATTTATTATATCAACATGCAAATTTACATATGGAATATTATTTTCTATATCCCTATAATCTCTAACAACCCAAGCGTTATAAGTACCTTCTTTTGATGCTTTATATAACAATAAAAACAATTCTTTCATTTTATTCAAATAGTCCTCATAAGATACATTCCCAAAATCTTCATCATGTTTCGAATATGGTTTTGCGAGTTTTCTGCTTTGATTTTTGTAAGGGTTCCCTTTGTAATCTTTATCTGCAAAATTTTCACGAATTTTATTTAAAAGATTTGAGTATGGCGGTGATGTAAGTATAAAATCAATTGAATTATCAGGAATATGTTTGTTTAAATTCAATGCAGAATCTTGAACCATTATTCTACGAAAATCATTTGCATTTATACCATCTTTGGGGTCAATACCTTGATTAAAAAGTTCAATGAAAGTATCATTTAGTTCTATTCCTATAGAATGTCTTTTTAAAATATTTGCAGCATCTAATGTTGTTCCCACACCTGCAAAAGGATCTAAAATTGTATCACCGGTTTTAGAATATATATTTATAAAGTGTTTGGCTAATATTATTGGGAAAGCAGCACCATGTTTTTTCCTTTTATCTGTAATAGGACTATTAAATGTTTGAACACTTTTGCTATGAAGACTCCATTCGCTACCATTAAGTTCATTCAAATCAGTATTTGATAATTGTATTGTATTTTTCTTTTTTTCAACAGATTTAATAAATAATTCAAATTCTTTAAAATATAATTGTTGTCCATCTTCCCAATATTTTGGCTCTTGTTTACTTATTTTATAAGATTTATTAATTACAACTGCTTTTGCCTTATTCATTATCAAAATCGTTTATTGCAAAGATACTTAAAATAAAATATTTTTTGTTTTTATTCAAAAATTATTCTACTTTCGAAAAAATATTTATCTATTCTTATTTATTTAATTAACTCAAATTATCTTTATTCACCATTAATTAAAAGTACTTAAAACATCGTGCGAAATTTCAACTTCTACACCGCTTATATTTTTAAGATATTCGGCAAGTTGCGAAGCCATATAAACCGACCTGTGCCTACCTCCTGTGCATCCAAAATTAACTTGTAAATTATTGAAGCCTCTTTCAAGATAATTGTTAACACTCATCATTACGATTTCATTAGTTTTAGAGATAAATTCTTCAACTTCGGGCTGTTTTTCAAGATAATTTCTAATAATATTATCAAGACCTGTATATTCTTTATATTCATTATATCTTCCGGGATTAGGTAAGGCTCTGCAATCGAATATAAAACCTCCGCCATTACCACTGTAATCTTCGGGGATACCTTGTTTATAAGAAAAACTATGAATTGAAATTTTAAGTTTGTTAGTCTGCGTATTAAATTTATGAGAAAGGGAATTCCATTTATCGCATAATTTTTTAAGAATTTGATTTAGATAAGGAAATTTATTCCAATCATTTTTATCAAGCAAGTATTTTAAATTATTTATTGCGTAAGGAATACTTTTTATGAAATGTTGTTTTTTCTGAAATAAACCTCTGTAACCATAAGTACCGAGAGCCTGCATTATTCTTATTGCAACAAAAAAATTATAATATTTCAGAAAATCAGTTCTTTTGTATGTAGTAGTTTTTTCGAGTTCGTCGAGATAAAAATTCAGAAGTTCAACTCTGATTTGTTGAGGAATATCAGCTTTTGCATCATAAAGCAAAGAGGCAACATCGTATTGTAAAGCACCTTTGCGACCACCCTGATAATCTATGAAATAAGGATTATTATCGACTAACATAATGTTTCTCGACTGAAAATCTCTATACATAAAAAAATGATTTTCAGCTTGTAAAAGAAAATATGCAAAATTTTGAAAATCATCTTCTAACAATTGTTCATCAAAGTCAATATCCGAAAGTTTAAGAAAATAATATTTAAAATAATTCAAATCCCATAATAGCGATTGCTTGTCGAAAGCCTGACGAGGGTAACAATTTGCAAAGTCTAAATCAACTGCACTTTTAGTCTGGAAACAAATAAGATGTTTTAAAACATTTTTATATAAATCAATAATGTCGCTATTAAATCTATTTTCATTATTTTGATTTTCTATAAGTGCAAACAGAGTAGTATCGCCCAAATCTTCTTGTATATAATATTTTCCGCTTTCATCTTTGTCAAAAACAGTAGGAATAGGCAAATTATATTTTTTAAAGTGCTGCGACAAATATAAGAAAGCATTATTTTCTCTAACCTCATTATTAAAAACACCAATTATTGAATTATTATCAGATTTTAATCTGAAATATTTACGATTAGAACCTGACAAAGGAAGCAGCTTAACCGAAACAGCATCTTCGCCTGTATATTTTTTAAATAAAGATTTTAGGATGTTGATGGTATTGAGTTGTTGCATCTAATTTTAAAATTTTTCAACAAATATACATTATTTTAAATGATGATTAATTTTAAAATTTAATAAAATAGAATACTGATAACACAAA
>CAZDEU010000132.1:0-7651 GCA_964504265.1 uncultured Bacteroidales bacterium | reverse complement strand
GCGTTGTCAAGTATTTTCAATCCGAAATAATTAGTTGAAGAGCCAGTACTGCTGCAAGTGCCGTCAGAGGGTTTTATAAGCAAAGAAGTATATTGGTCGGGTGTAATTCCAATACCTAATCCGAATGAGTATTTACAATCAGAAAAATATTGCCAGTTTCCAATGTTATAGTCTTGGCTTCTGAACGAAATATTTCCGTCGTTTTCCCAATTTAAACCTGTATCGTAGTCGCCTAAAGTTAATGAATATTTTGCGCTAGCATTTGTATAACCTGGTTGAGGATTAACGTATGTATTTCCACCGCTAATGCGTAGTTTTTCCATAGGGGTATTAGTACCAATTCCAATAAAGTTACCATCATCATATATAATGCTGCAGTCGGCGCTGCTACCTGTCGATTTGATAATATAGTTTGCTGTTGTACATCCAATGGGACCAGTACTTCCTGTAGCACCAGTAGCACCAACATTACCAGCAGCCCCAGTGGGTCCAGTTACACCAATAGATCCTGTAGCACCTGTTACACCAGTTGGTCCTATAGCTCCTGCTATTCCTGTTGGTCCTACAGCACCTGTTGCACCAACTTGCCCATCGGCACCGGTTGGACCTGTTGGCCCAATATTGCCATCATTGCCTTTATCGCCAGTTGGGCCAGTTGCTCCTGTAAGACCAGTAGCTCCCATTTGCCCTGTTGCACCAGCAGGTCCAGTAATACCAGTTGCTCCTGTTAACCCAATTGACCCTGTATTGCCTGTAGGACCTGTTGCACCAACAGCACCTGTTACGCCAGCCTGACCGGTTGCTCCCGTATTACCTGTAGGTCCTGTTGCACCAACAGCACCTGTTACGCCAGCCTGACCGGTTGCTCCCGTATTGCCTGTAGGTCCTGTTGCACCAACAGCACCTGCTATTCCATCCTGACCGGTTGCTCCCGTATTGCCTGTAGGTCCTGTTGCACCAACAGCACCTGCTATTCCATCCTGACCGGTTGCTCCCGTATTGCCTGTAGGTCCTGTTGCACCAGTAGCTCCAGTAGCACCTGTTACGCCTGTAGCGCCAATGGCTCCAGTAGCTCCCATAGCCCCTGTATTGCCATCAGCTCCGGTTGCCCCAACTGGTCCTATTGCCGCTACCCATATAGTTCCATTAAAATACCAGAATTGGTCGTAATCTGTGTCATAAACCATCAAACCTTTTGCAGGATATTGAATTAACATCCTTTCGGAACTGTTCATTCGTGGTATTAATATACCTTTGTTCGATGTTTTTAAATCAAGTATCGCTGAGGGGTCAGGAGTATTTGTTCCTATACCTACATTTTGTTGCGATAATAAATCTTGGACATTACATAATAATGATAGTCCAATTACTGTAATTAGCAAATGTTTTTTCATATATAATGTATTTTATTAATGATGAATACCCAATGCAAATATATATAATAAAATTACTAAAATCAAATTTTTTAAAAAATTTAACTATATTTTTTATATATTAAACAACAATATATATTATTATATATATATAACTATATTTTTTATTTAACAAATATCAATCGAATCTAATTGCTTTGAGAGGGGAAATTCTTGTTATAATATAAGAAGGTAAAAGCAACATCAATAAAGATATTAAAACTGTTCCAGCGTTTATAGCAACAATATGAACAACATTAAGATTAATAGGTACTACCGATACATAATATGTTTCTTGGTTTAATGTTATTATGCCTGTATGTATTTGAATTAAACATAAAACTAAAGCTAAAATATTTCCAAATATTAAACCTCTTACTATTATATAAAGTCCATTGTATAAAAATATTTTAATTATAGATACATTTTTAGCTCCAATAGTTTTTAAAATTCCTATCATATTTGTTTTTTCCAATATTAAAATCAGTAAAGCAGAAATCATATTAATAGAAGCAACCAATACCATTAATGTAAGTATAATAATTACATTAATGTCGAATAATTGTATCCAGTCGAAAATTTCAGGAAAAGATTCCTTAATGGTTACAGCATCAAGATCATAACTAATTATATCATTTATTTGTGCGGCAATATTTTCAAGTTTATCAAAATCATCAATAAGTAATTCAAATCCACTAATCTGTGTATCATCCCAATCGTTTAACTTTCTAATATGTTTTATGTCGCATATAGCATAAAGCTTATCAAGTTCTTCCATTCCTGTTTCGTAAATGCCAGATATTGTAAATTTTCGACCTCTTGGAGCCGTTCTCCCTTCTGATATAAAGTATATTCTGAGAGGATCGCTGATTTTAAGGTTTAAGCTATTAGCTACTTTTTTTGAGATTATTATATCGTTTGATGCTGTTGTATCGTTTGTTTTTATAGCATTTCCTTCAATAATTTTCTTATTTAAAAAGTCCCAGTCATAATCTTTATCAATTCCCTTTAAAACAATACCTTGTATTTGTTCATCAGTTTTTATTATACCAGCTTTTACTGCAAAACTTTGTATATGTCTTATTCCTTGAACATTGCATAGCTCTTGTAAAAAAATCGGATTATTATTGATAGGTACAGACTCGAAAGAATTATTAGAATTGTATTGAGTAATTTGTATATGAGAACCAAAACTTATAACTTTATCCCGAATTTGAAATTGATATCCTGTAACAACAGCTACTGAAATAATCATAACAGCTATGCCAATTGCGATACTTGTAACAGCAATTTTAACAATAGGACCGGTTAAGTTTCCGGAATATTTACCTGCAATATGACGTGCTATGAAAAATTCGTAGTTCAATTTATTAAATTTGTAAACGGCAAATTTATTAATTATTAATTAATACTTTGATTATAATATGAGTTTTATAAAATCATTATTTCAAAAAGTTATTAGTATTACTCTTTTCTTAAATGTGATACTGTTAAATTCATTTGCTCAAAAAAGCTTTGAAGTTGTATTAAACGAAGAACCTGATAGCATTATTACAGGTGCTGAACAAATTAATATATATTTAAACTGGATAAAAGATAAAAACGTTGCATTAGTAGCAAATCAAACATCTATTGTTGCTAATTCACATTTAGTTGATACACTTTTAAAAAGTGGTGTTAAAATTGAAAAAGTTTTTTGTCCTGAACATGGTTTCAGAGGTGAGGCTGAAGCTGGCGAGAAAGTTGGGAACTTTAAAGATAAAAAAACAGGTGTTCAAGTTGTTTCGTTGTATGGCGAAAAAAAGAAACCTTCCAAAGATGATCTAAAAGGTGTTGATATTGTTTTGTTTGATATACAAGATGTAGGTGCAAGATTCTATACATATATTAGTACTATGACTTTAATGATGGAGGCTTGTGCTGAGCTTAATATTCCTTTGATAATACTTGACAGACCCAATCCCAATGGTCATTATATAGCAGGTCCTACACTTGAACCGCAATTTTCTTCTTTTATTGGAATGCACCCTATACCTATTGTTCATGGTATGACAATGGCTGAATATGCGATAATGGTTAATGGCGAGGGTTGGCTTAAAGATAAGCTGAAATGTAATCTTAAATATGTTACTGTTTTAAATTATGACCATAAAACCTTATACACATTACCTGTTAAGCCATCCCCAAATCTACCTAATATGAGTGCGGTTTATCTTTATCCTACTTTATGTCTTTTTGAGGGAACAGATATAAGTATAGCTCGTGGTACTGAATTGCCATTTCAGGCGTTTGGACATCCTGAGCTGAAAAACACTATGTTCACTTTTATTCCTAAAAGTATTCCTGGTATGAGTCTTAATCCGCCTCATCTGAATAAGGAATGTAAAGGATATGACTTAAGAAGTTTTGGTAATAATTATTTTTATAATCACAGAGATATTTACCTTTTTTGGCTTATTGAGTGTTATAAAGAGTTGGGAAGTAAATCAAATTTTTTTAATTCAGCTTTTGATAAGTTGGCAGGAACTGATAAGCTGAGGAATCAAATAATTGAAGGTAAAACAGAAGATGAAATTAGAAAAACATGGCAGGACGATTTGGATGCTTTTATGAAAATCAGAAAAAAATATTTACTTTACCCTGATTTCGATAATTAATTTTTGTTTTTATAATAACCGCATTGGTGTTTTTGTATTTTTTATATAATATTGCATAAACAAAGAAGTTGCATAATAATTTTAATATGTGAGATCTCATTTTCTATTTTGATGTTATGGGCAAAAAAGATAAAAGAAAAAGAAAAAGCAAAGCAAAAATTGATGATGTTACTGTAAGTAAAACATTAAGTGGTAATTATTTTTTTATATCTTCTAACAGAAGGCTTCAAAGGCTTGTATTATTCATTATTTCTATTATCATTTATTCGGCGACTGTAAATTTTGATTATACTCTCGACGATACGCTGATGATTACCGAAAATGATTTTACTAAAGAAGGTTTTAGTGGTATAAAGGATATTATGACTAATGATGCTTTGGCTGGTTTTTTGGGTAAAGGTAAAAACTTATTGCCAGGTGGTCGTTATCGCCCTTTATCTCATGTTTTATTTGCTATAGAATATGAACTTACAGGATTGAAAAAACTTGATAATATTTCTAATCCTGATGAGCATCAGAAAGAGTTGAAGTTAAAAAAAGAAAAAACTATGAAAGTTATAGGACATAGCTTAAATGTTTTTTTATATGCTTTGCTTGCTTTATTAATTTTTACCGTTTTGCTACGTTTGCTAAAACAATACGAAAAACCGCAATGGTATGCTTCAATTAGTTTTATTGCAACATTATTGTTTGTAGTTCACCCTTTACATACAGAAATAACTTGTAATATTAAAAACGTTGATGAATTAATGAGTATGATAGGTTCTATGGCTGTGATTTATTTTCTTTTTAAATATTACGATACGCGAAAATTCTTTTGCCTTATATTATCTGCTATAATATATGTCTTAGCTGTTTTATCAAAAGAAGATTCATTAACTTTTTTGGCTGTAGTGCCTCTTACTTTTTATGTATTTACAAAAGCTAATCTGAAAGAGCATATTATATTGCTTTCGCCATTGTTTGCAGGCTTGATTGTGTACTTTATAATAAGGTATAATGCACTTGGTTTTTTATTAAGCAATGCTGTTGTTAATAGTGAATTGTTGAACAATCCTTTTCTTAATACCAGCTTTGGAGAAAAGCTTGCAACGGTTATGCTAACCTGGGGCATATATCTTAAACTTTTATTTATCCCTTATCCACAAACACACGATTACTATCCTTATCATGTCGAAATTGTTGATTTTGCAAATATATGGGTTGTTATATCAACTTTAATTTGGGGAGCTTTAACGGCTTATGCTTTCCTAAAGCTGAAAAAGAAAAGTATTATCAGTTTTGGTATCTTATTTTTTCTGATTACTTTTTCAATATCTTCAAACCTTTTAGTTAATATTGGCGCATTTATGAACGAGCGTTTTGTGTTTATTCCTATTCTCGGTTTTACTATAATAATAGCTTATTTAATAATTGAAAAATTACCTCTTATTATAACTAAAAAAAAATACTCCACAACAATTGCCAGCCCTCTAATTGTGTTAATAACATTAGTCTTTTCAATTCAGACTTATTCGAGAAGTTTTACATGGAAAGACGATTACACCTTGTTTACTACTGATGTAAAAACATCAAAGAATAGTGCTAAATGTAATGTTTCTGCTGGTGGCATGATTTATCATAAAGCACTTAAAGAAAATGATAAGGTTAAACGTAATGAAATGTTTAAAAAAGCAATACATTATTTAGAAACTGGTATTGATATTTATCCAGGTTATATTGCTGGTTTGCTTGAACTTGGTAATGTTTATCTTGATTCGAAAATGTATTCAAAATCGAAACATGCTTACGAAAGAGTTCTGAAAATTAATTCTAAACACCCAAACGCTTTGAATAATATGCTTGCTTTGGCTCAAAGAGCTGCTGTCGATAGTAATTATGTTTATTCTAATATTGTGTATCATTCTTTGCTTAAATATGAACCAGATAAAACTGATTATTTATATCCAATGGCTATGAATATGACAGAACTTAAAAGAATTGATACAGCAAAAATAATACTTGAAGGTATAATTGCAAAATCGCCTTCTTATTATAAAGCATATTATAAATTAGGTGAAATTTACGGTAGATATCTTAACGATATAGATAAGTCTGAAAAATATTTAAACGAAGCATATAAGTTAAATTCTGAAGACGCATCTGTGTTGGAAAATCTTGGGATTGTTTATGGTATCAAAGGTAAGTTTGCTCTTTCGTTAGATTTTTTTAATAAAGCCTTAAAATATGCTCCTGACGATGCTCGTATTTATTCAAATATAGCAGGCACATATTATAAAATGAATCAGATTGACAAAGCAAACGAATACATAGCAAAAGCTAATGCAATAAAAGAAAAAGATAAATAAGTTTTTACTGTTTATTAAAGCTTTCTTCCTGGGTAAACTTTAAGAGCTTCGTCAAGGCAAACCATTGCTTGCTTAAGGTCTTCAACTTTTAAAACATAACTTATTCTAACTTCATCAGTACCTTTACATTTTGAAGAATAAAAACCAGTTGCAGGAGCAAGCATAACAGTTTTATTATCAAGCGAAAAACTTTCGAGCAACCATTTACAAAATCTATCAGAATCATCAATAGGTAATTGAGCAACAACATAAAAAGCACCTGAAGGATTAGGACAAAAAGCTCCTTCCATTTTATTAATTGCTTCTACAACAATGTTTCGGCGAGCGACATATTCATTAATTACATCTTTAAAGTAAAATTCAGGAGTATCAACAGCAGCTTCAGCAGCAATCTGACCAAAAGTAGGCGGACTTAACCTTGCCTGAGCAAATTTCATTGCTGCCTGCATAAAAGCTTTATTTCTTGATATTAATGTTCCAATTCTTATTCCGCAGGCACTATACCTTTTAGAAACAGAATCAATTAAAACAATATTATCGGCAATATCAGTAAAGTTCATAACCGAAAAATGCTGTTTGCCATCATAGCAAAATTCGCGGTATACTTCGTCAGCAAATAGATATAAATCATATTTCTTAACAAGATCTTTAAGAACTTCTAATTCTTTTTGAGTATACAAGTAACCAGTAGGATTATTAGGGTTACAAATAAGAATAGCTTTTGTTTTAGGAGTTATTAGTTTTTCAAATTCTTGAATAGGCGGTAAGGCAAATCCATCTTCAATTTTTGATACAACGGGAACAATGTTTACGCCAGCATTAATAGCAAAACCGTTATAATTTGCGTAAAAAGGTTCGGGAGTAATTATTTCATCGCCAGGGTCAAGGCACGCCTGCATAGCAAAAAGAATAGCTTCAGAGCCACCAGCGGTAACAATAATTTCATTTTCGTTAATAAAAATATTATTTTTATTATAATACTCAACAAGTTTTTTTCGGTATGAAAGTATACCTGCAGAATGACTGTATTCAACAACTTTCAAATCAACATTTCTGACAGCATTCATCATAGTGTCGGGAGTAGCAATATCGGGTTGTCCAATGTTAAGATGATAAACCTTAATACCTCTTTTTTTTGCTTCATCAGCATAAGGTACTAATTTTCTAATAGGAGAAGCCGGCATAGATAAACCTCTAATTGAAATCTTAGGCATAGCAATAATTTTTAATGTTA
>CAZDEU010000131.1:0-7760 GCA_964504265.1 uncultured Bacteroidales bacterium | reverse complement strand
TTCATAAAGTTTGTAAAGTTCATAAAGTTCATAAAGTTTGTAAAGTTCATAAAGTAGTTGATTGGTTTATTGGGTTTTGATTAGACTTCTACTGAGCTGGAAACAATTTACGATTTTAGGTTTAAGAATTACAATTTGATTGACGATTTGTTTTATCTTTGTATGACATTCTTTTATCTTTGTTTTTAATTCTTCAATCGTAAATTAACTACACAATCTGCCGTAGCACATTAAAATAATTTTTAAACGTGTTTTTCGTATTTGGTGTCAAATTAAAATATATATGCAACAACGTATGTTGTACCAAATCAATGAGTTCTGTTAAAAAGTTTTTTTACTATTTCCCATTTCAACAATTCTTATAGTATCTCTTTTAAGATGTTTTCGTGTGTCGTTAATAAAAATGCCAAAAGTATTAATATCATTGTCGGGCAACTTATTCCGCAATGTGTCTGTATCGTAATGCGATGCAGTCAAAATATGATAAGAAACCGGGTTTTGTGCTTTATAAACCCAAAAAGGATAATAGCCTACGCTGTCGATAGTAGTTTTTGAAGTTTTTTTGTTTTTAATAATGTCAAATTGCACCATAATTCCGCCGTCGGTATAATGCCGTCTTTGATTTGAAATAAGATTACCAAGCGACCAAATTACAAGTTGTTTTTTGTCATGATTTTTATCAGCATAAGCTAATGGTTGAACTACATGTGGGTGTGAGCCAATAATCACATCAACATCTTTTGAAAAAAGAAAGTCGGCTAAGAACTTTTGTTGTTTGCTTGGTTCCCTTTCATATTCATTACCCCAGTGCATAGCAACCATAGTAAAATCGGGAGATTTAGATTTTGCAATTTTCAAATCTTCGGCAATAACTGAAGTATCAATTAAATTAACAATTGCAGGCGAAGGAACTTTTAAGCCGTTAGTGCCATAAGTGTAATCTAAAATTGCTATTTTAACACCTTTAATATCAATAATAGCAGGGTATGTGCTGTCTCTTTCCTGTTGATTTCTGAAAGTTCCTGTAAAATTAATACCAAGACTATCAAAAACAAAAATAGTACGATTAATACCCTTTAAACCTTTATCAACTGAATGATTATTAGCACTAACAAAAAAATTAAAACCAGCATCTTTAAGTGCAAAGGCATAAGCATCGGGCGAGCAAAACTGAGGATAACCTGAATAAGGAGGACCAGCCAAAGTGCTTTCAAAGTTAACAATATTCAAATCAGATTTAGCAAGCAAAGGTTTTATGTAAGAAAAATAATGCCGATAATCATATATGTTGCTGTCTTTAATATACCCGGCAGCAATTTGAGGTTCGTGCATCATTGCATCGCCGGCAACAATTACTTTAACTTTAATAATGCTGTCGATTTTTTCATTAACATTTTGAGTCTGATTAATATTATCGGAAGTATTATCATTTATATAAAAACTAGTAAATACAAATACAGCGACAATAGTTAAACACAAACTGCAAAAAAAAATTAATGCCTTTTTATTGTTTTTTTGAATCATAAAAAAATATTAAATATATTTTTACTTATTCGTGATAATAAACTTTAAAGTTTCATTAAGTTTATCATTTTTAATATTTAAGAAATAAATACCTGCTTTGAAATTTTTAACAGAATAATTCAAAGTAATTTTGTTTAGAGATATTTTAGCTTCATCAGTTAAAATAATTTCGCCCATCATATTATATATATTTACATATAACATATCTATAAAATTACCTTTTATATCTATATTAATATAGTTGTTTGTCGGGTTTGGATAAAGATTTAATAAAATATTTTCATCAATAATTTCATCAATATTCATAATATGAATAGAATTAGTATCAGTATAACACTGATTATTAGTTTTAATAAAATAAATATTGGCAAGGCCAACGCCTTTACTTTCGGTAGTTCCTGTAAAGAAAAAGCCACCGTCGGAAGCAAAACCTACAGAATAAGCAAGATCGTCCCAATCGCCGCCATAAGTATTTCCATACAAATAGTCGCCAGCAGAAGAAACGAGATGCACAATAACTTCTTTTTTACCAAAGCCCCAAGTAGTAGTATATCCAGCTAATAAATATTTACCGTTATTTTGTTGTTTTATATCAAAAAATTCTTCATCATTATTATTATAATAAAAATAACTCCATAAAGAGTCGCCGTCGGCATTGGTTTTCACTAACCAAGGGTCAGTATTAATTGCGGGATAAGAATTTGAAGAACCAATAACAACATAACCATTGTCGGAAGTGGCACGCGCAGCATAAGCAATTTCATTAGCAGTTTGTCCATAAGTTTTAGCCCAAAGTATATTGCCATGAATATCAATTTTTACGAGATAAAAATCGCAAGCACCGTTACCAAAGCTATTTGTATAACCGCTTGCAATTAAATTGCCATCGTTAGTAGTATCAATACAGTTAAAAACATCGTCGCCACTACCACCAATAGTTTTAGTCCATAAAGTGTCTCCGTTTAAACTTACTGCTGCCACAAAAGCATCAGCCATGCCAGAAGTATTATTGTAAGTTTTTCCTGCAATAAAGTAAGCAATGTTGGGGATATAAGCAACAGAATTTGCAAAATCCCAGTCGTCGCCACCAAAACTATTTTCCCATTCAATATTTGCGAGAGAATCAGTTTTTATTATCAAGAAATCGTAGGCTTGAGTAGTTAAACTATTAGTATAGCCACTAATAATCATACCTTTGTCGGGAGTTTGTTTAAAGCCAGTAGCCACCATCAACGAGTCGCCTCCTAAAGCCTTATCCCATTTCATATATCCGTTTTTATCGGTTTTAATAATATAAATATCAGTATTTCCTGTAAAACCACTTTTGTTACCAAGCATCATAAAACCTTTATCGGAAGTTTCAAAAGCACTAACGCCATAATTAAAACCTGGCAAACCATAAGTACGCTGAAAGCCTGTAATTTGTGCATCAGTTACAGAAATTAAAAGATAAAAGCAAAAAAGTAATATAGTGATTTTTTTATATGTCATTTTTAAAATTAATTAACAAACCTATAAAAGCACTCATACCTGAGCTGTTTTTTGGCGACAGCAAACCATTAATATCATTTGAACCTGCAACAATATTAAATTTTTTATTTTTGTATGCAAGTTCAATACTTGCATTGCCTTTACTGAATCCGCCATAAGAAACACCAGGTCTTAAACTAAAATTTTCATTTAATTCATAAGATACTTTCAAGCTGATTTTTGGAATATATGGAATAAAAAGAATATGATTAATATCTAAATTTAATCCATATTTATTGTTATCATTAAACAATGTAGCACCAGCCCTCAATGTGCAGGGAGTATTAATATAATAACCTCCGTGTTCATAAACAGGAATATAGCTTTCAATAATACTGTCGGTGCTGCCAATATTCCACGACATGCTGCCGTTTTGGATAATTTCGTTGAGTTCTATACCATTAAACCTGAATGCAGTATCATGATTTATACACATAGAATTATTGTTCATACGAATAATTCCAAGATTATTAACAGAAAAATAATAGTTTATATTTTTATTAGCTGCATATTTATAAAATAAATCAGTTGAAAAACCAAAGCCATTAAAAGTTGAAAAATCTGAAACAACAGAAGTGTCGGACAAATGCGATTCAAAAGCAGCTTTAGCATCAATATATTCGCCGTAAGGAGCTGTATACAATTCAGCGTTTGAAATATAAATCATATTATATTGTTTGGCTCTAACAAAATTAATAGCTATACCACCCACTGACGTGCCTTTATTGTGAGAAAATCTTTTAAAAACTCCACCTCCGATTTTATCCCATGCTAACGAAATAAATTTATTATCATTGGCATAAGCCGTTTTATCTTCAAAATACTTATTACCGCTAAAAGCCAGCCTAAATAAATCTTCGCTGAAACGAATTGATAAAGTGTAGTTATATTCATAACCGGCAAAAAAACTTAAAGCATTATCAGATTTTTTTTTATAATTATCATTAATAAAATAAGTCTTACCTGAAAGTAGAACGCCAGCATAATTTTTTTTACTCATTCTTTTTATCGAAGAATTTTTGATATTATCAGAAATGAAACCGCTATTTATCCATTTATTTATAAATTCACTTGTCAATGCACCCGAGTTTGCAAGTCCTGAACCTGACAATAATAATGATTTTGAATTTGATTCCTCAACATTCAAAAAATCAACAATTTCCTGCGATTTAGCTGAGATATTTAAAAATATGAATATTAATATAAAATATATATATTTCAAAATTCGTCGGTATTAAAAATGTATTTAAAATCGGCCGATACAACAATATTAAGGCGGTAATTACTAAACAGTTTAACGTGCTGTGTTTGACTTGCAGTATTAAACAACACATTAATAATCATTTTTTTGGAGTTCTTAAGTTTTTCAGCTTTATCAGTTGGTATGTAAATTTTTACATTAGTTTTTTTATTATTACTTACAATATAATTAGAGTTAACATCAGCCGACTGTATAGTTTCGGAAGTCAGTAAAGAATCAATTAAGATATTGTTTTCATCAATCAAATACAGTTTAATACCGGCACTAAAAGGGAAACCATTGTCAGCATTAAGGTAAAGCACTCCCTCGTTAATTTGGTCAAGATTGTTGCCAAAATCAATTTGAACAGTATCGACAAGGCATAAATTATTTGCAATAAATGAAAGCGGAAGTTCGATATCCAAATAAGACTTAAGACCATTTCCATAATAAACAAAGTCGTTACCGCCTGAAACATTTCCAAGTGGGTTAATGTCAATTTTTGCAGAATAGCTGATGTAATCGGGCATATTTTCAATTAAATCAATAATATTTCCGTCAGACAGATTATAGTTATAAACAGAAGCTTGCACAGGTGAAGAATTGTAACCAGTTTCTAAAGCTCTTGTCATATTTAGTGGCTTACCTATGAGTTGACTTGAAAGCGACACACTTTGGTTGGTTCTGGAATTAATAGCCGTAAGATTATTAAAAATCACAGAAGCGTCAATACCAAAGGCATTTTCGACAGTCATAACAGCATTAATATTATTAAGAGAAAAACTTCCTCCTGTAATATTATTAAAAAGTTTAAAATATGATGTATCAGGTCCCAGACTATGGTTAGTTTGTCCGAAATAACCTTTTGCATATTTAATTTGCAGGTTTTCAAATTTAACAAATATGCTAAGACTGTCTTGCGGATTAGTAAGTAAAGGATTTCCGTTAGGGTTAGTAATAACTGAAAATGAAGTAATTAGTCTATTACTTTTATTAAAATTAGGACCTCTGAAATCTATTTTAAAGTCGGAGATATCATATTTCTTAATAAAAGAATTACTTTCACTATTGGAAGGTATGTATTCATTAATTTCAAAAATGCTACCGTTGCGAGTAGCAGAAGGAATTTTGTAGTTGCAAACAACTCCTTCTTTAAGCTGATTAACGACTTCAAACGATACCATTCCTGAATTGATTTCACCATAAAGTATATCGGCCGAGCCAAATTTAAGTTTATTAACCTCAGATAAGCTAATAATAGTTTGTCCTGGTGGTATAGTAACCACTATAGGAACAGAGTAAATTTTGTTGGTAATAGTATCGGGAAACGAAAAAATTGAATCAGGTGAAAAAGAATAAATATTGTTGCGATATACTAATGAAAGTGAGTTATCTGGATTAGTAGCAATGAGCGAGTCGGTTATAATATTTTCGATGCTTAAATTTGTATTTACAAGAGGCACAAGCAAATCGGTTTCCCACGAAGGAGATAAATCTTTGCGGCAGGAGGTGTTAATTGCAAATAATACAATTAACAGCACTTTTATCTGCAAAAATGAAATTTTATTTAACAATTTTATTCTCATTATTTGCAAAGATATAATATTATAATTGTTTGCTGAAAGCTAAATGAAAAATGATTAAAAAGTTTTTATAAAGATTTAAATTTTGAAAATTCATTGATTTTAAAAAATTAAATTTAACTAAAAATATTTATATTTAGTCTATAAAATAGCATGAATTATTTTTTATTTTAATAAATATACAATTTTTAAATATGATGACAAAAAATAGCAACATAAAATTATTATTAATAATTTACAAATCATTTCCGCAATACGAAAGATTAAAACTTTTGTTGCATAAAGGGAAGTCTGATATTTCCTGATCTCTGACAGATAGAGCAAGAGCAAACCAGTTATGAAACGAAGGGTCTTTTATTTTGTAATGATAAATATCGCCTTTTTCATCAGTAATTGCAGTATGACAAATTTCGCCACGCCAGCCTTCAATCAACGAAATTGAAAAAGTAGAAGGACGTAAACTTTGTTTATAATTTGGTTTTTCGATTAATTGATTATCAGAAATATGTTTCATCAACTCTCTGATAATATTAATTGATTGTTCAACTTCCATTTTTCTGAGCATTGCTCTTGCTAATACATCGCCACTATTTAGAACAACAGTTTCGTGTAAATATATTTTTTTATTAATAACAGGATGCGACAATCTAACATCTCGTTTTACACCCGAAGCTCGAGCAGCCATGCCAACAGCACCAATTAATTTAGCCTGTACCGTAGTTACTTTGCCTGTTTGTTCAAATCTTGCAAGCACACTTGGTAAAGTAAAAATTTTATCCGTAATGGTTATATATCTTTTTTCTATATCAGCAAGATTGTTTAGGATAGTGTTTTTAATTTCCTCATTTAAAGGACAATAAGAACTAAACGGGCGAATAAGTCCTCGTCCAAATCTGTTGCCACACCAATGCAACATAGTGTTTATAACTATAGTTCGCAAAGCTTCGTTAACAACTTGTCCGAATTGATAAGCAACATCAGTGCACAAAGCTGCTGTGTCGCCAATATGAATAGCAATACGTTCCATTTCGAGAGCAATTGCACGCTCAATTTTTAGTTGTTCTGAAACTTCTTTACCTGCAAGAGATTCAAGCAAGGCAGCACAAGCAGTTGAATGTCCGATAGTTGTGTCGCCTACAATGTTTTCGGCTAACAAAATTCTTTGTAGAGGATGTTTATATGATAAAAACAAAGATTCAACGCCACGATGTTGATAACCAAGCTGAATTTCGAGATGCAAAACATTTTCGCCATTGCATATAAATCTGAAATGACCCGGTTCAATTATACCTGCATGCACAGGGCCTACGCCAACTTCGTGTATTTCGTTACCTTCAATTGAGTAAAACGGGTAATTCTCAACAACGTTATTTTTGTCAAACCTATTAAAAGAATATCTTACAGGCTTTAACCATGAATGTCCAATAAAACGGACTCCAAAATTTTCGTAAATTTCTCTTTCAAAAATATAAAACGCCTTGATTTTGGCTGTAAGTGATTGTAATTCAATATTTTGAAAAGATTTTTGTTCGTGAGAATAAATTATAATGCTGTTTTCTTCGTCATCAGCAACGCAGCATAAGAATTTTAAAATACTATTATCAGAATAAGCATAATAATTAAGACAATGCACAGAATCGTTTTTAAATAATTCAACAGTCAGATTATAAAAATCATTGTAACTTAATACAGGTATATTTTTTATTAATACATTACCTCCTGAATTTGCTATTTTTATGTATTGTTCTGAAGACATTTTAATTTGGGTTATTAACAGAAATTAAGTAATTTATGGGCATTAGGTCTTTAGGTCATTAGGTCATTGATTGTCATTAGGTCATTAGGTCATTGATTGTCATTAGGTCATTAGGTCATTAGGTCAT
>CAZDEU010000130.1:0-7940 GCA_964504265.1 uncultured Bacteroidales bacterium | reverse complement strand
AATTTCTAAGCTTAAATAAATTATAACAAAAATTTGTATTATTTTAACTTTTATAATAAAATATACAGGTTCTAACGGTCTGTTTTGCCAAGCAACTATATCACTACAAATTCTATCTGTAATTCTTGAAATTGTAGATATTGATACATTAAAACCATATACTTCCCTTATTTGTTCTTCAATATCACTGTTTGTCATCCCTTTGGAATATAAAGAAATTATTATATTTTCTATACCGTCAATCATGTTTGCCCTTTTAGGTACAACAACTGGATCAAAGGAAGATTCTCTGTCTCTGGGAACTTTAATCTCGTGTTCTCCCATAGATGTTTTAATCTTCTTAGTTATATGACCATTACGGTAATTACCATTGGTATTTAGTTGATGTTTTGCATAGCCTAGAAGAGAATCCATTTCTCCTTCCAATAATTGTTCTATGCCCCTTTTTTGAATCTAACTCAAAAAATCATTCAACTCTGTAGCCGAATTGAATTGCCTTAAAAAATCGCTGTTTAATAATTCATTTTTGTCCATGTTTATTGTATTTATATTATTAACAAAGTTATTTCCGAAAAATTTTTTTGACCTTTTTAAATGAGGTCAAAAATTTTTCAGAATAACTTTGGGGTTTACACACTTTGTGAGATACTCCCCCTATTTATGGTTTATTGTTCCTTTTTTTATTCTCAGTGGCATTGTTATTTAGCATTTGATAATGTTGAAGTAACTGATGCTTACAGTTTTTTTATTTATGATAATAATAATTATTTGAATTATATGTGTTATATTAAATAAAATTAAACGTAATATATTGATTGTTAGATGTAATTAAAACATTGTTTGTATATCAAAATCTATATTCGTATTTTTTTCTGTTTCCAAAGCACAAAAACGCAGAAAAATAATTCAAATTCTTTAAGTATTTTTGTAATCTTAATTCAGAAATAATCAAAATATGAACAAATCAGATTTTCTTAAAGATGTTGTAAAACATATTGACATTAAGAGCTTTGACTCTACACCTGTTATTAATGCTATGCGCGATATGTCGTTTACTTCGCGTGATACTGCTACTGCTACCGACATTTACGACAGGATGATAAATGAAAAGGAAGGAACTATATTTCTATCGTTAGCTGGTAGTACGAGTGCGGCTGGATGTATGCAGGTTTATGTCGATTTAGTTAAAAATAATATGGTTGATGCAATTATTGCAACAGGTGCATCAATTATTGATATGGATTTTTTTGAAGCTCTTGGTTTTAAACATTATAAAGGCTCGCCTTATGCTGACGACAAACAACTAAGGAGTTTTTATATTGACAGAATTTATGATACTTATATTGATGAAGAAGAATTGCAACATTGTGATAATACAATATACAATATAGCTAATTCGTTAGAAAAAAGACCTTATTCATCGAGAGAATTTATTAATGAGATGGGTAAATGGCTTGTTCAAAATTCTGTTAAAAAAGATTCATTAATACAAACAGCTTACGAAAAAGGTGTGCCGATTTTTTGCCCTGCCTTTACCGATTCTAGTGCAGGTTTTGGACTTGTTAAACATCAGTGGGAAAATCCTGATAAGCATCTTAGCATCGACTCGGTAAAAGATTTTAAAGAGCTTACAATGATAAAAATTAAAGCTCCTGTTACTGGTTTGTTTATGATTGGTGGCGGAGTGCCTAAGAACTTTATACAGGATACAGTAATTTGTGCCGAAATGTTAGGCTATGATGTGCCAATGCACAAATATGCTATTCAGATAACAGTAGCTGATTCAAGAGATGGTGCCTGTTCAAGTTCAACATTGCTCGAAGCTTCATCGTGGGGTAAAGTTGATACTGTTTACGAACAAATGGTATATGCTGAAGCTACTACAATTGTTCCGTTAATAGGAAGTTACCTCTATCACAAAGGCGATTGGCGTAAAAGAGAAGAAAGAAGATGGGCTAATATTTACTGATTTATTATCAAATAAATTAAAACAGTTTTATATATGTAGCTTAATGTTATATTATCACTTTGTTTTTTAGAAATATTTTATTAAACAATTTTGCAGGCTCATTTTCAATAATAATAGAATTTTGCTGTTTAGTCGAAGCAAAACCTTCTTTAGTGAAATGATTAATTAATTCAATTAAAGGTTTGTAATAATTGTCGGTATTAAGAATCCCCAATGGTTTTTTAAGCAAATTAAGCTGATTATGAACAAGCACTTCAAAAAATTCGTCCATTGTTCCAAAGCCACCAGGCAATACTACAAAAGCGTCTGAAATCTGCATCTGTAGAGCTTTTCTTTCCTGAAGTGTATCAACATAGTGCATTTGGGTAATTCCTTTATGTCCAACTTCCAAATCCATTAAATGGTGAGTAATAACGCCTGTAACTTTACCTCCGCCAATAAGCACACTTTCGGCAATTTCGTTCATAATGCCGATACTTCCACCGCCATATATAAGCTCAATGTTATTATCGACCATAAGTTTTCCAAACTCTTTTGCAGCTAAAGAAAAATTCTTATTATAACCATTATTGGCACCACAAAACACGCAAATACTTTTTATCATTTTTGTAAAATTTAAAATCAGATAGGTACTATTTTTTTCTTTTTAAAATCGAAAGATTCATAAATTGAGTTTGAAGTCATTTTATAACATGAGCAAGAATCAAAATATGAGTAAACCTTATGTTCTTGAAATGTTACAGTATTTTTATTATTAATATCCATATAATTTTTATAAGGTTTTGTGCCATAAGTTTTAATATTGATGTCATAAAAATTTTGATTTGCATTGGGAGTAAAGCTGAAATCTGATTCATAAGAATAACGAACAGGCTCTTTCCAAGCTCCTTCATTATTGAACCATGTATTAAAACTAGCTATAAAAGTAAATTTATCATTTACTATTCCAAGCAAATCAATACCTCCAAAATTAATACCCTGATTACCATCGTTAATTTCAAATAAAATTCCATAGTTATTATTTCCAAATTTCACAAAACTCGCCTGAGGAAGTTGCCCCCAGTAACCATATTCTCCTAAGTTATTTTCAAAATTTTGCAGACACCATAAGTCATTAATTTTAGCAAATAAAGCAGCTCCAAGTATAGGCGCACAAGCATGACAATCATCGGGAAAACCTTTGCTGTCGCGTAATGATGTTTCTGTTAATATAATTACTGCTTGTATAGTATCAATAAAAAATTCATGTATAAAAGCTGGAGAAGTATATACAAAATTATTTTTGCTGATTTTAGTTCTAAACATTTCTTCTTTTGCTGATATTGAAGGTGCCCACACTGAAAATTTTTTAACAGAGTCGAAATTACCGTAAAGCAATTTCATAGCTTTGGTTTCTGTAAATTCTCCTTTAAAAAATTGATTTGTTTGAGAAATATGTTTATTTGGCGATATTTCAACTTGTTTTGTATTAGTAATATTAATTTTATTTATTTCTTCTTGTTTGTGATTTGCACAGGCAATAAATAAAAAAAACATCAATACAAGTAAAGCAATCTGAAAGAATGATATTTTAATTCTGATGTTCATTTTATGCTTTAAGTTTTTTATATCTTATTCTTTTAGGACCTTCATCGCCAAGGCGTTTTCTTTTATTTTCGACGTATTCCGAATAAGTACCCTCAAAGAAATAAACTGATGAATTGCCTTCAAAAGCTAATATATGAGTAGCAATTCGATCGAGAAACCATCTGTCGTGCGATATAACAACAGCACAACCTGCAAAGTTTTCGAGACCTTCTTCTAAAGCTCTTAGAGTGTTAACATCAATGTCGTTGGTAGGTTCGTCAAGTAAAAGCACGTTGGCTTCTTGTCGTAAAGTCAGAGCTAAGTGAAGTCGACTTCTTTCTCCTCCCGATAAAATTTTAGTTTTTTTACCTTGATCGGCACCGCTAAAATTGAAACGTGCTACATAAGCTCTCGAATTAATTATTTTTTTCCCAAGCTCAATATTTTCATTGCCTCCTGAAATAACTTCCCAAACACTTTTATCAGGGTCTATCTCTGAATGAGCTTGGTCAACATAAGCTAACTTAACTGTATCTCCAACAATAAATTCGCCATTATCAACTTTTTCGTGTTCCATAATTAAACGAAACAAAGTAGTTTTACCTGCTCCATTAGCTCCAACAACACCAACAATACCGGCAGGTGGTAAAGAAAAACTCATATTTTCGAAAAGCAATTTATCATCATAAGATTTCGAAATATTAACAGCTTCAATAACTTTATTGCCAAGTCGAGGACCATTAGGAATATAAATTTCGAGTCTTTCTTCTTTTTGTTTAACGTCTTCGTTGAGCATTTTTTCGTAAGCCGACAAACGGGCTTTACCTTTTGCATGGCGGGCTTTGGGTGCCATTCTTACCCATTCGAGTTCTCTTTCTAATGTTTTTCTTCTTCTGCTTTCGCCTTTTTCTTCCATTTCGAGACGCTTTGTTTTTTGCTCAAGCCACGATGTGTAATTGCCTTTCCAAGGAATACCTTCGCCTCTGTCTAATTCGAGTATCCAACCTGCAGCATTATCAAGAAAATATCTGTCGTGAGTAACTGCTATAACAGTACCTTTATACTGTTGGAGGTGATGTTCAAGCCATTCAACCGATTCAGCATCAAGGTGGTTAGTAGGTTCGTCGAGCAGTAGTATATCGGGTTCCGACAAAAGCAATCTACATAAGGCAACTCTTCTTCTTTCGCCACCAGAAAGGTTTTTGACAGGTGTGTCAGGTTCAGGACATCTTAAAGCATCCATTGCTCTTTCAAGTTTTGCGTCTAATTCCCATGCGTCATGTTGTTCAATAAGTTCGGTTAATTTGCCTTGTTTTTCGATTAATTTATTCATTTCGTCGTCCGACATAGGTTCGGCAAATCTGTTATTAACTTCTTCGTATTCTTTAAGTAAATCAGCAACCTCTTTAACTCCTTCTTCTACTATTTGTTTAACGGTTTTATTATCATCAAGTTCAGGATGCTGATCGAGCATACCAATTTTATAACCGGGCGAAAAAACAATTTCTCCGTCATATACTTTGTCTTTGCCAGCAATAAGTTTTAGTAAAGTTGATTTACCTGAGCCGTTAAGCCCAATTACACCTATTTTTGCACCATAATAAAATGATAAATATATATTTTTTAGAACTTGTTTTGAAGGTGGAAAAGTCTTGTTGATACCCACCATCGAAAAAATTATTTTTTTGTCATCTGCCATAGTCTTGCAATTTTTATATTTTTATAATACTTTAATTATCAATATTATAAAAATAAATATAATCATTTTAATTTAATCACAAAGCTAAAAAAAAACGGATTACAAAAATGAAATTCAATTATTTATAGTTATATATTATGTACTGTTTTTTAGCTATTTATTATGATTTTTTAAATATAATATTTACTTTTTCAATATATTTTAAAATTTCGTCAAGTCCTTTTTTAGTTTTGGCTGAAGTAATTATAATACTTGGTATTTCTTCCCATGTTTCGCTTAATATTTTTTGGTAGTTTGCAAGTTGAATATTAAGGGCGTTTTTATTAAGAGCATCGGTTTTTGTAAAAACAATAATAAAAGGTATACTGTTAGCCCCCATAAAATTAATCATTTCTAAATCAATATTTTGTGGTGGAACTCTTGAATCAACCAACATAAAAATTGCCATGAGGTTTTTACGGCTCTTCAAATAATTAAACACTATTTTTTCAAAAGTATTTCTTAGTGATTTTGACGTTTTGGCATATCCTAATCCTGGCAAATCGACTAAAAACCACGAATTATTAATTAAAAAATGATTTATTAATTGTGTTTTTCCTGGTGTGGATGAAGTTTTGGCTAAGCCTTTTATGCCTGTTAGCATATTTATTAAAGACGATTTGCCTACATTAGAACGTCCTATAAATGCATATTCAGGGTTTTCGGGTGCAGGGCATTTATCAGGATTTGTATTAGAAACAAGAAAAACTGCTGAATTTATTTGCATAAATTATAATGTTGCTTTGGCTTTAGCACCGCCATTAATATAGGTAGCAATATGTCTGTTTTTTTTGGAAGGATAAATATCTTTAATTTTAATTAAAATACCAGTTTCTTCAACGCCTCCAAAATGCTCGTTTATTGATGTACCAAAAGTGTTCATAGTAGAAGATAAATTCATGTAAGCATTAACAAGTGGTGGAATAAATTCCCCATTTTTTCTTATTTCAGCAGCAAGAATTTTTTTATTGTCAATATATGTATTTTCTGTAAATAAATTTTTAAAATCACTAAAATCATACATATATTTAATCGATTTATAAGGTTTTGCTAAATTTTCTTTATCAGGAAAAAATTCCTTAAGAAAATACAATAAAATATCTCTTGCTCTTGTGTTATAAGTCTTATACATAGTAAATTTACCGAAAAAATATTCAACATCTGTGTTATCAACAATAACAGCTCCTAACCCATCCCATAGATTATCAAGCGAAAAAATACCTTTACGCGAAGAGCCAGCAGCCTGATATTTGGGTTGAATAAAAGATCGTCCAAGTTCAATAGAGAAAGGTAAATAATTTTTAATAAATTTTTCAGAAAAGTCAAAAAGTTCAGCAGTAGCACCAGTTAATTTACCTTTATCGTTTAATTCAAGGTCTTTGCCGTGAATAAATCTATATCCACCGACAATTTCTTTAAGATGCGGATCCCATACTATTAGTTGTTTAAAGCCTTTAGGAGAAATGTCGAACTCATCAATATCAACTGATTTTCCAGTTCCTCCGCCGGCTTCTCTAAAAGCAATTTCGCGCAATCGTCCTACTTCCTGCATTAAATTTGGCGATGTAATATTCGAAAATATATATACTTCATTATCACCATAGTTTGTTTTTCTAACAAATTTGTCAGGTGTTAATTCTTCAATTAATAGATTTGTATTTACAGGAGGTATAATAGCTTCCATTAAGTAAATTTTTAGTAAAAGTAGTAATTCTTTTTATACTTCTACAGGTTTCAGTTCTTTAAAATTATTTTTTAATGAATAAGACTTTTGTTTAACATAAGCTGCCCATTCTTTGTTTTTCTTTTCTTTTGTAAATTCCGAAACAGATATTTTTTCTCCCAAAATAATATTAATATTTTTATTATATTGTTTATACATTTCATCAACGAGGTAAAGCATTTCAATATTGCTTTTTATCCCAATTGCTTTTCTGAAATTTGCTAGTCGATAAAAGAATTTAGAGTTTTCGGCATCAATATAAACTGGGATAATGTCTCTATTGTATTTAATTGCCTTTGTTATAAAGGTTTTTTTCCATTCAAGGTCGCATATTTGTCCTTTTGTTTTTCGTGAACATAAACCAGCAGGAAAATATAGAATTAATTTATCTGAATTAAAAGCATTTTCAAGTTTGTCTAAGTTTTCTATATTTTTACCGTGTTTATTTATAGGTATAAATAAATTTTGTAAATTAGGCAAATTTAATAAAAAATCGTTTACAGGAAAAACTATGTCTTTTCTAACTTTACCTGCAACGTGCATAAGTGCTAAGCCATCAAGCCCTCCAAGAGGATGGTTAGATGCTATGATGAATCTGCCTGTTTCAGGTAAATTTTCTAAGCCCGAAACATTAATTTTTGCATTAAATTCTTTAAGAATATTACGAACAAAATCCAATCCGTTGACATTCTTATTAGCTTCTAAAGATTTATTAATATCTGTTTGATGTAGTATTTTTTTTAAATACCTACTAATAAAACCTGGTAATGCTTTAGCAAGACGAGGATTTTTGTTGTGTATGACTTTTTCAATGTCAATACTTTGAAATGTATTTGAAGCAGAATCCATTTTCTGTAGCTCTTATTTTGCAAAGGTAATGATAAAAATAAAATTTTCAATAATTTATAGTACTGAATTTTTTATTGAGCTTGTAAAATAGATTT
>CAZDEU010000129.1:0-7966 GCA_964504265.1 uncultured Bacteroidales bacterium | reverse complement strand
GCAGCATCAACAGTAAATAAACCGTTTAATGCGTCACGTACTGGTGTTGTATTAACACCCAAAGCACCACCTTTAGGATCATTATCACCATTATTAAGAACATTACCATTGGTAATATCATCCTCATTAACAGAAACTTGTTCATTAACAGTAACTGGAGGAGTGCAATTATTAATATTATCAACAGTAACCTTAACCGTATCATAACATCCTGCATATACAGTATATATTGCATAATAATCACCTGTAGCAGTTGCAACAGTTACAGGATTATAAGCATTATCGACAAAAGTATAACCTGCGTGAGGATACAATACAGCAAACTGTTCGCCATAGCAAGCGTCTACATTTGTATCAGCAGGGAAAGTGCAACCTGAAAAATCTATTAAAGCTTCAGTTGGACCTTCAACATCACAACCTAAAGGATCTAAATTTCCGGATTTGCTATATATAATATAAGGTATACCCGAAATTTGTCCTTCACCAGTCAGATAAGCTAAGTTTGAAATTTCGTTATCGCATGCAAGTTCATAACAATCATCATTAACAACAACTTCAAAAACTACAATTGAACTATCAGCGCCATTAGGAGAGCCCAAAACGCTGCCACCAACCGAAGCATCAGCACCGGTACCAATTCTTACCTCTACTGCGGTATAACTGCCAACACTTGAAATTTCTCCTTGATCATCACCTGAAACATCAGTCAGAGGTCCACTATTTGGACCATAAAACATCGCAAGAGAATTAGGCACATAAGTTACATTTTCAGTAATAGTATCAAAAACGATTACATTTTGAGCAGTACCTGTACCTAAATTTTTAACTAAAATAATATATTTTAATGTATCGCCCGGTTCAATTGTGCCACCATTAGCATCATTAATTGTCATAACAGTTTGTAAATCAGGCTCTTCAACATCCATAGCGAGAGTAACAAGCTGTGTCCAATATGTATCAGTTGTAGCAACCATTGAAATAGTAGCAGAAGTTTCGCTTTGTCCAATATAATGGAAACTTGAGTTATCGGGGTGATAAACATCAAGATCGGCTCCACCGGCAGTATTATTCAATAGAGGTATTCTATAAGGTGTAAGCACTCCATTAACAGAATGAGTACTGTTCATAACATCAGTAGCTGGATTAAGAGCATCAAAAACATCAACAGTATTAAAGCTAATTCTATTAGTTGCAATACTTCTGTCACCTTCGTGTGCATAAACCCCTAGTTCGAAACTGACAGGAGTAGTTGAAGGAGTTGAAAATCCAGAAACATTTAAATTAAACGGATTAGTGTTATTAACATAATGAGAACCATCATAAACTGTTAAGTTTCTAAGTTTTTCGCTATCATTTTTATATACAACAACAATAACCCAACTTCCAAAAGCATCATTATTACCAATACCAGTAACAGGAATATCAGCCAAAGTAAACCTGGCATTAATACCGGCATTTTTCACAATACTAGTAACATCTTTAAAGCAATGATACATAGAATTACTTGCAGCACTTGAATAAGCACTATCAGCACTTATATTCTGATAAAAACCATCATTAACTTTAATTTTGATATCATTTCTGCCAGCAGTATTTTCACCTCTTCCACCCCAATATAAACCTGCCCAAGAAATTTCAGAGCAATCAGGTAAGTCAAGGCTATCACTCGACGACATAAACGTTGATAAATCATCATCTATATCAACATAAAAACCTGCAAAGCCATTATTTCTATAAGAACCAGCAGGTGGCATTTCCATTACACCTGATAAACAGGGATCAAGGGATAACAATGGGTTAGTATCACAACTCACCACTGAATTACCCAACAAGACTATACCACCCCTTTGGGTAGTTTGATAATCTAATGAAAATGCTTTACTTTCCTGGGAAATACCTGTGAAGGCAGTTGTAACAAGAACCAGGAGCGACAGTAGAATTTTTCTTCTCATATTATGAATTGGTTTAATTATTTCATTTAAAAACAATAAATTTGGTAAATATATAAAAAATATATAAAATCAAACTTTTTATAAAAAAAATTTAATTTACACATTTACAACATTTTAAATAAATTTCTCAACTAACAATAAAATAAAATTTAAGCATTCAAATTATTGATAATCAAAACTTTATCAAGTTTTTTCTCCATAATGAAAAAATTTTATTTTTTATTAATAAGCAATTTATTTAGATTAAAACAGAGCAAAGTTAATAAATAAATTAAACGATCTTTATTTTTTTTTAACATTTTTTCACATTTTTATGTTTTTTGCAATTTTCTTTCAAAATTATTTAAAATTTCTATTTATAATATAAGGTATAAAATATTATAAAAATTTTAATCATATTACAAATATATTCACAAAATATTTAGACTAACAGGACAATGATCGGAATGAAACACATCTGAATGTATATTCGCATTCTTAATTTCATTTTTTAAAGGTTCAGCAACCATATTATAATCAATACGCCAGCCCAAATTCCTAGCCCTTGCCCCTGCCCTATAACTCCACCAAGTATAATTATGGGGTTCTTGATTTAAATATCTAAACGAATCTATAAAACCATCTTCAATAAATTTTCCTATCCATTCTCTTTCCTCAGGTAAAAAGCCAGAATTATTAGCATTTCTGATTGGATCGTGAATATCTATTGGCTTATGACAAATATTAAAATCGCCCGAAATAATTATATTTGGTCTTTCATTTCTTAATTTTCGCGAATAAATCAAAAAATCATCAAGCCATGTCATTTTAAATTCTTGCCTTACGTTACCACTTGTACCCGAAGGATGGTATACACTCATAACCGATACATCGCCATAATCAGCTCTTATAACTCTTCCTTCATTGTCATACTTTTCAACACCCATACCTATTACAACATTATCTGGCTCTTTTTTTGTTAAAATACCAACTCCACTATAGCCTTTTTTTTGTGCCGAAAACCAATATGCGTAATAACCTGCTTCATTAAATAAATCTGTCGGAATTTGTTCTGGCTGAGCTTTTGTTTCCTGAATACATATTACATCAGCTTCTGAACTTTTAACCCAGTCTATAAAACCTTTGCCTAAAGCAGCCCGTATACCATTAACATTATATGTAATTATTCTCATCTAAATAAATTTTCTCAAATTTTGTTTCATAATTTTTATTGCTTCTTTAACATTATTAACAGGCTCAAAACATTTTTTTTCATCACATACACCAATTTTTGTTACTTTTTTATTAACATTTTCTTTTAAACTGCTTATTTTTGATTTAGTTTCATTTACAATAACAATTTTTGATGGATAATAATTTTTATTTATTTCAAAAGCCTTTTTTATCGCATCATAACCCGATATTTTTATTAAAAAATTTTTTGAATTAATTTTACTTGCCAATATACACCAATTGGCATAATAAATTGGATTTGAAATTATTTGAGGTAAAATTGTTTTCAACATTTTTACAGATTTTTCCTTCCACTGCGTATTTTCAAATATTTCTGAAAGATAATATAAGGAATTTGCTATTGAAGAATTTGCCGAAGGTAATATATTGTCGAAATTTTCTGATTTATTAGCTATAATTAATGGGTCTTTATTGCAAGAATATAAAAACATTCCCTGAGCATCTTGCTCAAAATTATTAAAAATGTATTCAACAAAAAATTTAGCCTGAAATATATATTTTTTGTTATATGTTATACTGTATAAAGCTATAAACGCTTCTATCGCAAAAGCATAATCATCCAAAAAAGCATTTATTTTTGATATGTCATCAATATATATATGATAAAGCCCCCCATCAGATTTCATTAGTTTTGTTAAAACAAAATCAGCATTTTTTTCTGCAATATTTAAATATTCTTTATTAGCAGTAGCCAAATAAGCATCGGCAAAAGCTTTTAACATCAAAAAATTCCAAGAACTAAGCGTTTTTTTGTCAATAAAAGGATGCGTTCTTTTATTTCTGTATTTAAAAAGTTTTTTTCGACATTTATTAATTGTCTTATTAAAATCATCGTAATCAAGAAAATGCTTATCGGCAAAACTTTTTACTAACTCATGCATTATTAAAACATTTTTCCCGTCTTCCCAACTGGCTTCTCCACCAACTCCATAAAATCTGCAAAAAATACCGGCATCTTGTCCAAGTATATCATTTATTTCCTCTCTTGTCCATACGTAATATTTCCCTTCCTCACTTTCGCTATCAGCATCAACCGACGAATAAAACCTGAAATTATTGCCCATCATCTCTTTTTGAACAAAATTTAAAGTTTCAGTAATTATTTGTTTAAAAAAATTGTTTTTATTTAATCTGTATGCTTCCGAATATAATGAAACTAACAAAGCATTGTCATAAAGCATTTTTTCAAAATGAGGAATTTTCCACCTAATATCAGTTGAATATCTTGAAAAACCACCACCAATATGGTCAAATATACCCCCCATAGCGATTTTTTTCAAACTAAGCAACGAATGCCTTAGCGCTTCATCATCTCCAAATAAATATCCATATCTTAAATGAAATAATAAATTTACAGGCATTGGAAATTTTGGAGATTGTGCAAAACCTCCATCTCTAAAATCTAAATTTAATCTTATTCTTGTAAATATTTTATGTAATAATGTTGTATCAAATATTTCAATATCTGTTGCAGCTAATTTTATATTTGTGGTCTTCAACTGATTGGTAAGATACTGCGCATGCGACAATACTCTTTGTTTTTGTTCGACAAATAATTTATTTATACCTATAAGCAATTCTTTCCAGTCGTTTAACGAAAAATATGTGCCACCCCAGAAAGGACTACCATCGGGTAACAAAAAACAATTTAATGGCCAGCCTCCTTGTATTTGCATAAGATTTAAAGCTTCCATATATATTTTATCAATATCCGGTCGCTCTTCACGGTCAACTTTTATTGATATAAAATGTTCGTTCATTATCTTTGCTACTTCATCGTCCGAAAATGTTTCTCGGTTCATAACATGACACCAATGACAAGATGAATAGCCTATGCTTATAATTATTGGTTTATTCTCAATGCGAGCTTTTTCAAATGCTTCGCTTCCCCACGCATACCAATCTATACGATTACTCGCATGCTGCTGCAAATATGGACTTATCTCGTTTTTTAATCTATTAATATTATTTTTATAATGTTTAGGCATATTCATATTAAAATAATTAATAGATTTTTAATCTAATTTTTTTCTCCTTTACATCAATTAATTATTAAAGGTAATAAAATAAATAATACTATAATATATATAAGGTATAATATTTTTGAAAATCTTATCAAAAATATTAGCAAATTTTTAACTAATATTTTTATAGCGAAATATGTCAATTCATGAAATAGTTTGACCGTGTTCAACTTAAAAATTTCAAAATGACGGTTGATCAGCATCTTCGTAGAACCTTTAGTGAAAGTTTCAAAATTAAAAAAGTACGTGAAATTAAAACAGGTATCCCCCTATAATCTTTGCTAATTATAATAAGGTAAAATCATGTACTAATTTAATTATTTAATCTATTTTTGTAACAAAATTGTATAGCTTTTAAAAAAATATTTTAAAAACATGAAAATTGCTATTATAGGTGCTACGGGTCTTGTAGGTAGAACTATTTTTAAAGTACTTGGAGAAAGCAAAGTGTTTTCTTTTTTAAAATCAGATGACATAATAGCAGTAGCATCTGCAAAATCTATTGGTCAAGAATTGTTTTTTAAAAATAAGCCTTTACATATTAAAGGTTTGACTGAAGCTGTGGCTGCAAAGCCCGAAATTGCAATATTTTCTGCTGGCTCGTCTGTTTCTGTTAATTGGGCTAATCAATTTGCTGAAGTAGGAAGTTTTGTTATTGATAATTCTTCAGCTTGGCGAAAACACAACGATGTTCCTCTTGTTGTGCCTGAAATTAACATAATCACTCTAAAACCTGAAAATAAAATTATTGCTAATCCCAATTGCTCCACTATTCAAATGGTGGTTGCTTTAGCTCCTTTGCATAAACGTTATAAGATAAAACGTTTAATAATTTCAACATATCAGTCGGTTACTGGCACTGGTGCTAAAGCTGTTAAACAACTTGAAGATGAAAGAGCAGGATTGCCAACCAATCCTGTTTACCCATATAAAATTGATTTGAATGTTTTGCCTCATGGTGGCGACTTTCTTGACAATAATTATACCACCGAAGAAATAAAATTAATAGACGAAACACGTAAAATATTAAACGAACCTCAATTAAAAATTACTGCTACAGTTGTAAGAGTACCAGTTTTTGGAGGTCATTCTGAATCTGTTAATGTTGAATTTGAAAACAACTTTGAAATTAATGACGTTAAGTATATTTTAGCTAATGCTCCAGGCGTTGTGGTTCAGGATAATCCAAGTTTAAATATTTATCCAATGCCATTGTATTGCTTTGATAAGAATGAAGTTTTTGTTGGAAGAATAAGACGTGATGAGTCAGCTCCAAATAGCCTGAATATGTGGATAGTTGCTGATAACATTCGCAAAGGTGCAGCTACTAACGCAGTGCAGATTGCTGAATATTTGTTTGAAAATGATTTTTTAAAATAATTTTTATTTCTACAACTAAATTATATGAACAATATTCATATTAATTTTTTAAAAAAAATTAAAAAGCCAATTGCTAAGAAATCCAAACATTCTAAAGCAAAAACATTATCAAATAAAACATATATTTACATCATAATTTCATTATTAATATTTTTATTATCACAAATTCCATTTTTAAATGCCGACCCTGATATTAATGTAGATTTACATACAAGAGGAGCATGGACTGATGAGGGTTTATATACAAGTCAAATAACAAATTATATAAATACAGGTAATTTTAACATTAAAGAAAATAATCAATTTATTGTTAGCCCATTTTTTAATGTATTCATTTATCCATTTTATTTATTATTTGGTAATAAAATAATTGTTAGTCGTGTGGTAGTTATTATTTTTTGGTTTTTGAGTTTGTTAATTTTTTTCAAAAAAAAAGAATTTCAGATTGCAGGTTTAATTTTTATACCATTAGCATTATTTCAGTATCAGATTTTCCATTTTTCGCATTACAGTATGCCCGAAATGATATGTATAAGCTTTGTTCTATTGTCATTTGCTGCAATTAATCATTATTTTTATTCAAAATCAAAAAATGTTTTTTTAATTATATTATCAGCTTTTACGCTTTTTTTAGCTTACTGCACCAAAATCCAATTTTTAAGTTCAGCTTTGATTTTGCCTGCTGCTATGTTTTTTTATTCAATTATTGAAAACAAAAAAGGGAAATTATTGGTACGATTTAAACCGTTTTTAGTCGCACTATTCACTACATTAATATTATTTATTATTTATGTAGTAATATGGTATTTACCACATCAGGAATTTTATAATCATGTATGGGCTTATGAAACCGACGGACGCTTCCCCGAAAGCATAATACATTTATGGCAAATTATTAAATTTCACAGCGGTTTTACTTTCTGGACACCTCAACTAAAGCCCTTAATAATATTTTTTGCGTTTGGTTTAATTCTAACGCCTTTTGTTTTTATGAATAAAGAGGGCAAAAAGCATTTAGGAGCAGTTTTATTCCTTTTATTTTGGTTGTTTGCCGAATTTGCTAAAGTATCAGCAGCCTATTTGCCTTACCGATATTTGCTTAGTTTAATAATTGCTTCTTCTTTGCTTACAGCTTTTGTTATTTCATTTTTTATTAATAAATTTAAACTAATGAGATACATTGTAATAGCTGGTTTGGCAATAATTTTCACAATTAATATTTTATTTATTTATGATTCATATACAAATAAAACATATGATATAACAGCAGTAAATCAGTATTTAAAAAATTATAATTTTCAAAATAAAACAATACTTGGTGTTTGGTCGCATACGCTTGCCCGAAGCACTAAGGCTCAATGTATTACAGTTAAAAGA
>CAZDEU010000128.1:0-8070 GCA_964504265.1 uncultured Bacteroidales bacterium | reverse complement strand
TCAGAACAACTGACCTCAAGTTTTTGATTTAACTATAAAATTCTTGTATAACTAAAATAAATTTAAGATTTTAGATATATCGTTGAATATTTTAAAATCAATTTTTATCAGATTTTAAAATAATACCATTTTCAAAACATTCCTAACGTATTGCATAAATCAACAATCAACCTTATGAAGTATCGTTAAATTTTTTATAAAATATGGTTCTAATTTATTGATTATCAGATTTTAGTTTTATTATAGCAAAAAAGTTTTCCTGATTTCACTAATTTTTTATCATATTAAAATCAGTATAGGTCATTTGTTATGAAGTTATTAATTACTTTACTTAGTTATGGGATAAAAATATTTTTTTAAAATTTGATAATCTTATAATCCTATTTTTCAGAAAGTTCGCTAACCAAAATTAATATTCTGTATACTTCGAGCGAAGCTTCTTCAGGAAAAACAACATGATTATTGTCGTTTCGTCCTTGAATTTCATCGACAAACAAGCTGTAATACTCGGTATGAATAGTAGGCACTTCAATTATTTTACTCATCAGCTCCTTATATTCTTTTTCGTATTTGCTTACTCTTATTTTTTCAGCATCATTAGTTGGTGTATATACATCACCTTTTTTTGAACTTAAACTTTTATTATATAAATGTTCAATATTGTATTTTGAAGGGAGCTTTTTTATTTCTTTTGATAATTTTGAATTATGCTCGTTGGCTTTTTTTAAATCTTCTTTGCTCCAACGTGCTTCGTAGCGATATATAATCTTTGATATGCCCCGTTGTCCGTATTTTTGAATGCGTTGGTTCAATACATCGCGATTTTCTTTAGGAGCTTTAATTCTGTTTTCGTTCAAAATATATATTGAATCGTTGCGTATAAGGTGAATTCTTGAACTTGTTTTGACATAATTCCAGTTTGCTGGAATTTTACTTCTTATGTTTAACAATATGTTATCGGTTTCTTCTTCACTTTGCTGTGCCTTAACACCCGATGTTATAATTATTAAACTAATAAATGTAATTAATCCCGAAAGTATGTTTTTATTAATTGAAGATTTCATTTTGCTTATTTTTAAGGTTTTGTGCATCATGTCCAATAATTATACCACAGCCTAATAATGTTTACAACAATTTTATTCAATTAGATTTACAAATGTATAACAATGTTTAATATATGTTGTTCAATTATAATAAAAACTAAATACACTCCAAAAAGTAATAAAACAAAAACAGTAATTAATTTGTATATTAAGCAAGGGGATGCATCCCCTTGTTTATATAATTCATCAGAGCTATATTAAATATTTTTTCAAATAAAGAACTTTTAGGAGCAAACTTAAAATTTTAGTTTTATAAGCCTTATTTGTCCTGAATGTATTTTTAATCTACCTCAATAAAATGATTTAGCCTTAGCTCAATAGATGTTTTTGGGTGAATATTTTTTTTATATTTGCAAAAAAATATAGTTCATTGAATGCCCATTTACTTAAAAAAGTCTTTGGTTTTATTTCAAAGTAATTTAAATATAATGTCGGGATGTAGCGCAGTCTGGTAGCGCACTTCGTTCGGGACGAAGAGGTCGCTGGTTCAAATCCAGTCATCCCGACTTATTTTTTACTCTCTTAATTGCCTCTTTAGCTCAGTTGGTAGAGCAGCTCACTCGTAATGAGCAGGTCGCCGGTTCAAATCCGGTGAGAGGCTTTTTTATTTTTCAGCAATTTTTTTTATTTTTGACAGTTTTATTATATTTATCTTTTAATTGTGTTTTACTGTTAAAATCTTGAATAATGAACGACAATAAAATTTTAAAAATATCAGAAAATGTACAATGGGTGGGAGTATTAGACCCCGATTTGAAAACTTTTGATGTAATTATGGAAACGAAGTATGGAACTACATATAATTCATACTTCATAAATTCAACCAAAAAAGCTGTTGTTGAAACTGTTAAAATCAAATTTTGGGATGTTTTTTATGCTAAACTTTCCCAACTTTGTAATCCTGCTGAAATTGAATATATAATTGTAAACCATACCGAGCCTGACCATTCGGGTAGTATTGTTAAATTACTTGAAATTGCTCCTAACGCTAAGGTTGTTGGCAGCGGCAATGCTATAAGGTATTTAAACGATATTATTGGAAAAGATTTTCAATCGGTTGTTGTAAAAGACGGCGATATAATAGATTTAGGTAATATGAAGATGAGGGTAATAGGTGCTCCTAATTTGCATTGGCCCGATTCGATTTACACATATCTCGAAGAAGAAAATATTTTGTTTACTTGCGATTCGTTTGGCGCTCATTACTGCCATCCCGAAATGTACGATAATCTTGTAGGTGATTTTGATGACGCTTTTAAGTATTATTACGATGTAATACTAAAGCCTTTTCATAAATTTATGCTAAAAGCAATTGATAAAATTAGAGATTTAAAAATTAATGCAATATGCACTGGGCACGGTCCTTTGCTTACGACAAATTGGAAAAAATATGTTGATTTGTCCGAAAAATATTCAATTGAAGAAGGTAAAAAACTAATAGCTAACCGAGTGTTTATACCTTATGTTTCAGCTTATGGTTTTACCGGAGTGCTAGCCCAAAAAATTGCTGAAGGCATCAAACAAGCTGGCAATATAGAAACTATTGTATGCGATATTGAACAAATGTCTGCTGATGAAATAAATAAATATTTAACATCTTCATCGGCATTTTTAATTGGTTCGCCTACAATTAATCAAAATACATTACCTCAAATATATCAGTTGTTTGCATTGATTAATCCTTTGCGTGACCGTAATAAACTGGCAGGTGCTTTTGGGTCGTATGGTTGGAGTGGCGAAGCTGCTACAATTATTCAATCTGCTCTAAAGAATCTGAAACTGGATGTTTTTGAGAATAATTTATGTATTAAGTTTAAACCTCACGAAAAAGATTTTTCTGAATACATAAATTATGGTAAGTCGTTTGGTGAAAAATTTATTGAAAAAATGAAAGGGAATAATTAAAAAATGAGGCTAAAATATTTAATTATCTCTGTTTTAATTGCTATCGCATATTTTCTGATGCAATCGTGCAGTGTTGAAAGAAAACTTGCCCGCAGTTTTGTAGATAACAACTCAAAAGGGACTATTTTACTAATGTACCCCGATTTTCTTTATAAGAATAATTTGCGCGATGCGTCTGATAAAAATATTAAGAGACTTGAAGAAAATAAAAGAGATTCAGTTCTTTTAACAAAATCTTTGTTTTTAAAATATATTGATGATGAAATATTTTTAAATAAATATTATTTAGCATTAAAAGATGAGCTTCAGGAAATGGGTTTTATTATTTTTGAAGAATCTGCGACCGATACTTTTCTTTTATCGACAAATCCTGCATGGATATTAAATCTGGCTCAGTTTCAACTTGAAGAAGAAGTTGAACCTTTTACTGATTATCATTATTTTGATACTACTTTATATTCAAAAGATTTTTTATTAAACAAAGTATCGCTTCACAGTTGGTTGGAGTTTTCGCCCTTAAATTCTGAAAACAAACAAATGCAGGTATTGTATTCGGTTCAATCAGTAAAAGATAAAATAGACGGCAAATTTAAACGCCATTTGATTTGGGGCGATGTTGATTATGAGTATTCTATTGTTGCTGTTAATATTAGTCATGTTTATGACTTTGGCGATTATTCTGCAACAAAACATGCTACATACTTATTCGATTATATAATGAATAATTATATAAATGATAATATGCCTAATAATTGGAAACAAAATAAGTATTTTCATTATAATATAGAGAAAAATAGATTTGAAAATTTTAAAGAAGGTTTTATTATTATTAAGTAAACTTTTTTATGAAGTTTTTTATAAAGTTTTTGAAGTTGATTTGATGCTATTAATTATGATTTTTGCAAAAAATTATTAGAAAATAGCATTTTTTTAGTATAAAAATTAGTTGTTTTTTAAAAAAAAACCTTAAAAACTACATTTTTAAGCTGTTATAAGAATAAAAAATTTTAGATTGCTCTTCGATTCGCCGAACAAATATATTGTTTAGTCTAAAACTTATTAACAAAATCAAAGAATTATTAACAAAATCAATAGTTTTAGGAAAAAACACTTGACAAAACCTTTATTATTAGTATATTTGTATTGTTAAAATAATTTTAACGTTTTTATTATTAACCATTAAAAAAGAAAAACAATGAACAAAGCACAATTAATTGATGCAATGTCAGCAGAATCAAAATTATCGAAGGCTGACACCAGAAAAGCACTTGATGCTTTTATCGCTTCAACACAAAAAGCTCTTAAAAAAGGCGACAGAGTAGCTCTTATTGGATTTGGTTCTTTTTCAACAGTAAAAAGAGCAGCTAGAAAAGGCCGTAATCCAAGAACAGGAAAAGACCTTAAAATTCCAGCAAAAACTGTTGTTAAATTTAAAGTTGGTAGCGAATTAGCAAGCAAAGTAAAATAATTTACATTGCATCTATTAAAAAACCCCGAAATCAAATTTCGGGGTTTTTTGTTTGCTAAAATTTTCCGATTTTTATTCCTATACCCGTTGATATACCATTTATAGGATAACGTTTTACACCAAATAAATAAACTGGCGAAGTAATTCTATACGAACAAAATAAATTAAGTCTTACATATTTAATTAAATTGGCTTCTACTTCAATGCCAGGTTCAACAATAAAATACGCATCAAAATCATCGCCATAATAATAAGTAGTGTAATCGTTCCAATTATAATCTCTTATCATAGATACACCACCTACGCCTGCAATTACTGGGATACTTAAGTGAATAGGATAGGCAGGTCTTATTATAGGCTCTATAACTAGCCCGCAGTAACCCCCATTTAATATATTTTTTGTTGAATTATTAATTTCTGACCATAAATCTTCTGAAAATCCACTGGCCGATATCCCAAAAGCTAAGTGGTGGTCAATAATCCAAGCAAGCTTTGCGTTCGCCATAACAGCATTTCTTGTATTCAAATTGGCATATCCAACCGATAAGCCAAGATATGCTCCATGCGAAATTTTGTCTTTACCTATAAGGTTTTTAATTTCAATATCTTTATTATTAACCTGCTGATTTTCGGTATTATTTTCTGTGTTTTGTGCAAACCCAAAAAGGCTAATGCAAATTGTGAATGATGAAATAATTAATTTTTTCATGTTTATTTAGTTTTAAAGGTTATGAATTACTTGTCCTGAGCCGGAAATATCGGTATTAACTACAGGATTACCTGAATAAAATACTTCACCGCTTCCCGAAATTTTAACATTTAAATAATCTGAAACATATATATACATATTGCCAGAACCTGAAATCCGTGCATCACAAGTTTTTTGAAAAAGGTCGTAAGCATTAATGTCGCCTGAACCACTAATTCTAAGAGATGAATAATTGGTAACACCTGACAAAAACATATCTCCTGAACCTGAAATATCGGCACTTAAATTCTTAGAAAACAAATCCATATATATATTTCCCGAGCCATTAATATCAAGGTTTAAATTATCAATATTAATGCTGTCGCTTTTGATGCTTCCAGAGCCTGAAAGCGTAATACTTTCAATAGCATACAAATTTGTATTAATGTAAATTTTAATAGGTAAATGATTTTTAATATTACGATGCCGTGCTTCCCTAATAGTCAATGAATAATTTCTGACATCAGTAATTATATAAGGTAAAAGATTGCTCTCAGCTTCAATTTTAATATTGTTTTGTTCTGTTTGCTGAATAAAAACATCAATATTACCTTTTACTGAAACTGAATTAAAATGAGGAAGAGCTCTTTCTTGCTGAACAAGATGATAATTACCTTCTATCTGAAAGATTTTTTTGCAACTACTTGATGAAATTACTATTATCAATAGTAAAATACTAATTTTAACTAAATTTTTTTGCATTTTATATTATTTTTTAAATTTTTAATAAAAGACAAAATATTTTTTTAAGGGTTGGAATTTTTATATAAAAATAATCAAAAAATATTGAACTTGCTCCAAAAAGTTTTTTATTTGAAAAAAAAATATTATAGTTCTGATAAATTATATAAACAAGGGGATGCATCCCCTTGTTTAATATACGAATCTAATACTGTTTTCTGTTGTGCTATTTTTAGGAGTGTACTAAATATTATTTATTTTATATTCAAATTAAGATTACCACCTGTTAAGTTACATTTAATTAATGCTTTATAAATATCAGATTTATTTGTTGTACTTCCTTTTATCGAAAATTCATTAATATTAGTCCCAATATTAGTTTTAATCATATTAGTATATGCTGCATCTAAATTTGCAGAAGAATTTTTAGCATAAATATCTAAATCAAAAAAAGTATCAGCCGAATGAGATATTCTAATAACTGTGTAAGTAGAATTAATGTCAATATTATTAAAATTATTATTAATAGATTCAATATTTATTTCTCCGTAGGAGCTTTTAATAATAAAAGTTTCTTTCACATTTAAAATATTAAAATATGTAAAATATGATTTACCTGAAATATTTTGGCTTGTATCAATTATTATTTTATCTTTTGTTGAATTGAGAATAATATTTTCAGATTTTAGAATTCTCAATCTTGAGTTTTTGCTTTCCACATTTATTTTACCTGCATTATTAAGCTCCATATCTGAATATGATAAAGAAATATTAGCTTTGTTAATATAGTTGATAAAGGCATTACCAAAAGAAATATTGATTTTACTGTCGCTTTCAAGATTATTACCCTGATAATCGCCGTTAGAAAGATTCAAATCAATACTCCCGTTAAAATCGCCTGAATAAACGTTACCATATTTGTTTTCAATAACTAAATCGCAGGACGAAGGCATATAAACTGTGTAATAAATTTTCACCTTATTAGTAGGATTAAAAATTGAATTGGTTATAGCATTAAAACCAGTTTTAAACTGACTTTTTACATTGTTAAACGTTGTTTTAATAGATAAATAAATTGAAGAATAAGAAAAATCAATTTCAATATCGTCTAAAGTTTCTTGTGCGTTAAATTCCTTTTTGTCGACAGCAATTATATCAACTGAAATTTCAACAGAGTCTTTTTCCCAAGTCAATACTTTTACATCGCCATATTTATTTGAAATATGAACAGTAGCTTGTGGCAATACAGCAAAGCTTTCCTTTATACTTTTGCTTTTTTCAAAAGTTTGCGAATAAGCACATAAAGCCAAAGTCGACAAAAATATATTTACTACCGAAAATATCTTATAATTCATAAGCTTTAGTGTTATTATTGTTACCCGTTTGATTTTTTATTTGTTCCACTACACCTTCAAGTATAGCTAATCTTAATCTGTAATTTTGAATCATAGCTTCAATAACCTGCTGATTATCAATATTATCCTTCAGGTCTTTACTGAGTTCAAAATAAATTTTTTCTAGTTCAGAAATATCTGCATAAACAGCATTGTAAATTTGGGGAGTAGAAGAAGTTAAAAGCAATAATTCATTTTGTTTTACTTTAATTTCCTGAGTATAAAACACATCAGCTTCAAACAGCTCTTCATATACAATGTTTTCTTCTGTTTCTTCTTTTATAGTTTTGTTTATTAGAGTTGTTTTCTGAATATTTGAATTAGCTTTGCTTTTATTAGTATTGTCGACAACTTTCAAATTGTTAATAGTACCTATATTTACAATATTTTTATTAATACTATAAGCTGCGTATTTTATCTCAAATTTAGGTTTATTCATCAGCAAAAATGACAGAACAAAAATAACAGCGACCGATGCCGCCCACAATGTGTATAGTACACGTACTTTACTAGCCGGCACGAGTTTTTTCTCAAATTTAAATGCTGGCGGAGCTGGTTCAATTTCGTCAAATATTTGACGATGATTTTTAATAAAATCATCAAATTTATCTACTTTCATAATTTGAATGAATTAAAAAATCTTTAATTTTTGATTTTGCACGCATAAACTGCGATTTTGATGTTGATTCAGAAATGTTAAGTATTTGTGCTATTTCTGTATGGTCGTAACCTTCTAACAGATATAGCGAAAAAATAGTTCTGCTGCCGTCT
>CAZDEU010000127.1:0-8084 GCA_964504265.1 uncultured Bacteroidales bacterium | reverse complement strand
GACCACCAATGACCACCAATGACCACCAATGACCACCAATGACCACCAATGACCATCAATGACCACTAATGACAACATATTTTAGTCTAATAGATATAAAACAGCTACAAACACCAAAACATTCTATTTCCCATTTCCATATCCATATTTATCTTTCCACAAAAAATGTAATCTTTTTTTTATTTCATTTTCACGAGGATTATTTTGCGGCTCATAAAACTTATGACCATTAATCTTATCAGGCAAATAATCTTGTTCGGCGAAATTATTTATAAAATCGTGAGCATATTTATAATCTTTACCATAACCAATATTTTCCATTAATTTTGTTGGAGCATTGCGTAAATGAATTGGCACAGGCAGGCTACCAGTATCTTTAATCAATTTATGAACATTCTTAATTGCCATATAACTTGCATTGCTTTTAGGCGAAGAGGCTAAATAAATAGCTGTTTGCGATAAAATAAGTTCAGATTCAGGATAACCTACAAGGTGAACAGCCTGAAAACAACTTGTTGCAAGCAATAACGCATTTGGATTTGCATTCCCAATATCTTCGGAAGCAAGTATAACCATACGTCTAGCAATAAACTCAGGTTTTTCTCCTGCTTCTACCATTCTGGCAAGCCAATATACAGCGGCATTGGGGTCGCTACCTCTTATAGATTTAATAAAAGCAGAAATTATGTCGTAATGCATCTCCCCTGCCTTATCATAAATTGCAATGTTTTCCTGTATTACTTTTAAAACTTTTTCATTTGTGATAATAATAGTGTCCGTTCCTGCAGGCTCTAAACTGACTACCAACTCAACAGCATTAAGAAGTTTGCGTGCATCACCACCCGATATTTTCATTAACGCCTCTTCTTCCTTTATTTCAATATTTCGTTTATAATAATCCTTCAAATAATTACACGCATTTCTTATTATTTCTTTCAAACTTAGAACAGTTAATGGTTTCAGAATATAAACCTGACATCTTGATAATAAAGGAGAAATAACTTCAAAAGATGGATTTTCTGTTGTAGCTCCAATAAGTGTAACAATCCCTTTTTCTACAGCACCTAACAATGAATCTTGCTGCGATTTGCTAAACCTGTGAATTTCGTCTATAAATAATATTGCTTTATTGCCACTAACATCAGCTTTAGCTATAACCTCTCTTACATCTTTAACGCCTGAACTAACTGCACTTAATGTAAAAAAAGGAACATCAAGATGTTTAGAAATAATAAGAGCTAGGGTTGTTTTACCAACACCAGGAGGCCCCCAAAATATCATTGAAGGTATATTACCCGATAATATTGCTTTTCTGAGAATTCCATTTTCTCCTATAAGATGCTCCTGCCCAATATATTCATCAAGATTTTTAGGTCTTAGTAATTCTGCTAAAGGTTGTAACATTTTTTTATAATTTTTTCACAAAATAACAATTAATTAATCAAATAACCCTTGTATGTATCATAAAAAAATGTAATTTTGCATATTTATTGCGGATGTGTCGTAATTGGTAGCCGAGCCAGACTTAGGATCTGGTGCCGCAAGGCGTGGGGGTTCGAGTCCCTTCATCCGCACTTTAGAAGTTTATCTTTCTGATTATAAATATTTTAATTTTCGTTATTTAGCCCTTGCGTCAGTTGTTGCGTCAGTAGTATTAATTTTTGAACCCACTTTAATTTTTTAAATCATGAAAAAACAACAAATCACGAAACTAATAAATGTGCTACCGCTACTTTTAATAATCAACTTTTCACTAATTACATGTTTTGCAGTATTTTCGCAAAGCGGAGCGGCTATTAATACAACTGGTAATACTGCTGACCCTTCTGCCATTCTTGATATATCTTCAAACAATAGCGGTTTGCTTATTCCCAGGCTAACAACAACGGAAAGAGATAATATTATTTCGCCTGCCAGTGGTTTGATTATTTATAACCTTACAGTTAAGTGTTTCGAGTTTTATGAAAATAATGTATGGCAAAAAATGTTTTGTTCTTGTGTTAAGCCTTTATCGCCTACAGGGGATGTTTATGTTGCAAATGAATATTCAATAACATGGAATTGGCAGCACGCTCAAGGTGCTGCTGGATATTTGGTTAATTCATCAAGTGATTATTCTACAGCTACTGATGTCGGCAATAATACCAGTTATTTTCAAACAAGTTTACTGAGTAACACTCAGTATGAACTATATATTTGGTCGTATGACAGTATCTGCGGTAATTCTGATAATTATACTCTAATGATAGCTTCTACTCTACCGATAGTTAAACCTTCTGAATTATCGGGTCTTTATCTGTGGTGGGATGCAGATGACAATAGTACTATTGTTTTTTCGTCTGGGAATAAAGTGTCTTCGTGGTTAGATAAATCAGGGAACAATTTTACGGCTTCTCAAAGTAATCAGAATTATCAGCCCGAACTTGTTCAAAATGCTATTGGCAGTAAGCCTGCATTAAGATTTATATCTGAAAATGATACATATCTTGTAAATAATTTATTCACTATTAATCTTGGCAACCGAACTATGTTTGTAATTGCACAAGAAAACGCATTTAAAGGATATTCTGGTATTTTAAGTATGAGAGGAACTGGAATGGATTACAACTCAGATGATGGGTATGTGTTTGGTAATGCTAATAATAAATCATATTATAATATGCTTAATAATACTACGTATTATAATCTGACACCTGCTCCTACTGACTTGGTTAGCAATTTTTTGCCGGCAGGTATTTATATTGACGTAGCCGGTAGTGGCACTGGAAAAACATATTTTAATGGATCTCCGTTTAACGATGCAACGGGAAACACCACATACTCAAAAGTCAGTAAGGGTGGTATTTCACTGGGAAGGAGATATGAAGGCGGTTCAGGTACTCTGTCAACAAATAGTATGTTTACCGGTGATATTGCTGAAGTTATTATGTATAACAGACGATTGAACAATACAGAAATTAATCAGATTGGCGTTTACCTGTCATTAAAATACAATTTAAACTGGGTTAATTTGTAATTTAAAATATTGTTTATCAATAAAATATAAAGTAGCTAATGGTTTAGGTATAGATAATAGCATACCACTTATATTGGCAGAATACTTATAGCGCTACCCTGAATCCTAACTCCGCAATTTTAGGTAGTCTATTTTGAGTTTTTTTAATAGATAGCGATATCAAAAGGTAGTCTTGCTTGTACTCCTTCCATTTTTTTCACTTCATTAATATGTTTATACCATATATATGATTCTCCAAGTGTTTTTTCAAGAAGAGCTACAGGAACATCGCCTGTTAATTGTTCAATAATTTGAGTAAAAGGGTCTTTTTGCTCAGGTAATGGCAAAATGGCATATTCAGTAAGTCCTGCAATTTCAGAAGCTGATTTAATAGCATCGTTTAAACCGCCAATTTCGTCTATCAACCCAATCCTTTTAGCGTCTATTCCGTTCCAAACACGTCCCTGACCAATTGAGTCAACGTGAGCTATCGAAATATTTCTGCCTTCAGCAACATGATTAATAAAGGTACTATAAATTCTTTCAATCATATTGAGTAAAACTAATTGTTCGTAAGGATCCATTGCTCTAACGGCTGAAATATAATCAGAATGTTTATTAGTATTAACATTATCGAAAGTAACTCCTAATTTATCGGAAAAGAATTTTTGCATGTTAGGAATAAGCCCAAAGACTCCAATAGAGCCAGTTAAAGTAGTACTTTGAGCAAAAATTTTATTAGCAGGGCAGGCAATATAATAACCACCCGAAGCCGCATAATCGCCCATAGAAACTACAACGGGTTTTGTTTTTTTGGTAAGATTTATTTCACGCCAAATTACTTCCGAAGCTAAGGCACTGCCTCCAGGCGAATTAATTCTAAAAACCACAGCTTTAACTGAAGAATCGGAACGAGCTGACCTGATAGCTCTTGAAATTTTTTCAGAACCAATAGTGTTTTCGTTACCTTCGCCACTTTCTATGCTACCTGAAGCATAAATAACTGCTATCTTATCTTTGCCTCTCATTTTTAAATCCAATGGTTTTAAATCGGTAATATATTTTTCGAGGCTAACAAAATTAATGTTTTGCTTTTCTTCAATACCAATGTTTTTCTTTAAAACAGACAATATTTCATCTTTGAATAAAAGTTTATCAACAAGTTTATATTTTAAAGCATCAACAGCACTTTGAGCCAATAGGCTATCGGCAATATTTTCAAGAATTTCAGGCTGAACATTTCTATATTGACTAATACTGGTCAGCATAGTTTTCCATATACCTGTAACATAAGTTAAAGTTTGTTCTTTGTTGGCTTCGCTCATTTTGTCGGAGGTAAAAGGCTCAACCGCACTTTTATATTTGCCATGTCTTATAACCTGCATATCAATACCGAGCTTATCTAATGTGCCTTTAAAAAATGAAACTTGCCCTGACAAGCCTTTAAAATCGAAATCACCTTCAGGATTAAGGTATAGGCTATCGGCAATACTAGCTAAATAAAATGATTTTTGAGTATAGGCTTCGCTATAAGCTATAATAAATTTGCCCGACGATTTAAAATCAACAAGGGCATTTCTGATTTCTTCAACAACTGCAATTCCTGCAGGCATTGTAGAAAGTTCCATATAAATACCCTTAATTCTACTATCAGTTTTTGCTTTTTGTATACTAATTAAAATTTTATCAAGACCTGGCGCATTTAAACTTGAAAAATCTCCAAAGTCAAAGCCTGCTAAAGGATTATCAGATGCACGGTCGCTTATTGGTTTATCAAATTTTACTAATAAAACAGAATTACCTGATATAATTGCAGTATTCTTATTGGTGAGCGACATAGACGACACTAAAACGCCAATACAAATAATGAAAAATATTACCAATACTATTGAAAAGCCAATAATAGAGCCTAATATTGAAGCTAATAAATTTTTAAAGAAAGTCTTCATAATAATATTTTTTAAGTTTTTAAATGTATTCTACAAGGAAATCTTAGACGTAAATACCTTATAATGTTAAACTCTTATTAATAATGTAATTAAAGTTCAAAATTAAAATAAAAAAACAAATTAAATAAAAAAAATTCAAAAGTTTTATATAAAATATATATATGTTGATAAATTGTATTTATCATAAAAAAAGAAATAGCAAATAAAAAACCCCGACAAAAGTATCGGGGTTAAAATTTTAGCAATTGATTGCTATTAGCTAATTTTGATTTCTCTCGAAGGTTTCAGTTTGGCTTCTTCTCTTTTAGGAATAATAATGTTTAAAATTCCATCTTTGTGCGAAGCTGTGATTTTTTCGCCATCAACTGAACTTGGTAATATAAAAGACCTCTTAAAGCAGTTAAATGAAAATTCTCTGCGAACTATTCTGTTGTCATCTTCACTTTTTTCTTCCTTGCTTTCTTCTTTATCGCAAGATATTGTCAACAATTTGTTGTCAAGTTCAATGCGAAAATCGTCTTTGTTTAAACCAGGTGCAGCAACTTCAATACGAAAATCATCTTTACCTTCCATAATGTTTACTGCAGGTGTTGAAACTCCTGTAAAACGGTCATCAAGAAAATCGGATAAAAAATCACGTCCGAAAAATTGATCCACTAATGATGGAACTGAGCTTTTTCTGATTACTGGTAACATAATTTGTCCTCCTATATTTTAATTGTTAATATTTTGTTTTTTAAAATTCATTTTAAGCATTAGCAAACAAAATACCATTATTTGAAAAATTATTTTTTAAAATTTATATATATTTGATATTCATATAGTTATACAGTTTAAAGCAAATTTAAACATACGTCATATTGTCATATTGTCGCAAAAAATTATGCCATAATGTCGCCTTATTGAATATAAATAACTGAACTACATAATTATACATTTTCGCCTTTTATAACTTGATATAAATATAATGCTGCTTCCATTTTTTTATTTACTTTTATATTATAAAATTTATGTTTTATTATAAAAAAAATTTATATCTTTGAAATACGTTTATTTTTATTTAAATATTAAAACAATTAAGATATAATATTTTTTATTAAAGTTTTAAAACAGTAAATACTGGTAAATGCATGAAAAAAAAGTATATATTATGTAATATTCATATATTTTTCATATTAATTTAATATATTTATATATAAATTGGTTTTATTATTAAATGCGTATTAAAAATATATAAATTAATATAATTAATGACAAATAAAAAAGGAGGTTAAATATGTTACATAAACATTTAAAACTAATTGCAATAATCTTGTTTGGACTAGGCTTTACAGGATTACAAGCACAAACAAGCGTAAATGCCACAGGTGAAAATGCTTCGGGCAGCGGTGGCTCAGCAAGCTATTCTGTTGGACAAGTTACTTACCAAACTAAAACTGGTACAAATGGCTCAGTTTCAGAAGGTGTGCAACAAGCTTATGAAATATCAGTAGTTATTGAAATTGAAGAAGCCAAAGGTATAAACCTTATGGTAGCAGCTTATCCAAACCCTACTACTGATTATCTTACATTGAGTATTAATGAGTTTGATATTTCAAATTTATCGTACCAATTGTATGATTTTAATGGTAAACTTTTACAAAACAAAAAAATTACTGACACCAAAACAAGTATTGTTATGAGCAATCTTGTTTCTGCCAACTATTTTGTAAAAATAACTAAGGCTAATAAAGAAATAAAAACATTTAAAATTATTAAAAATTAGTTGAAATTGTGATTTATTGCTTTTTAACAGAAATTTTAAAATCTATTCAACAGTTTTATTTTTATCAATTCTTATTTTGGGAAAGCCCGTAATACTTCTTAAAAAACCATGTATCAAAGCTATTGGAAATAAAATTAGCCCTCCAATGTGCATTCCTAATTCGTAAATCAATGAACTATCTTTGTATGGCTTGCCTTTTATTCTTGATATTAATGCACTATAAGGTATTCCATAAATATTACCTGCATGCATCAATTGTATAGCAGATATAATATATTTTACCTTATATTTGCCATACTCATTTAACAAAGAATTAAATGCGTCTTTTTTAGGCAATCCTCTTGTATCTGCATAGTGTTGAGCAAAAATAATTGCTTTAGCCTCTTCTTGAGTTATAAATGTTCCATCCCCACTTAAAAAACTATTTATCTCTTCGCTACTCATTCCTTGTTTTAATGCCATATATGTATGAGCATACGAACATGCTGCACAACCGTTTACTTCAGTTACAGCTAATTGTAATCTTTCTACAAAATATTTATCAATTATTTTTTTTCTTTTATTTATAATCATTGAAAGTGCAGAACTTGGTATATGAATAAACGCAAGGTACATTTCCCATAAATTGAACTTTCTTTTGTATTCGCTCCTTAAACCAATTGAATCTGGTATTTTAATGTTTTTTTTCATTTATTTTCTCAGAATTAAATATTTTTGTACAAACACTAATTTATTGTATTGATATATTTTAAAAATTTTATCATTTAATAACTGCTATGATGATTATTTTATTAATTTTTTAATAATATTCAAATGTATTACATATTTCATTAAGTTTTACTAAAAAATCAATATAAATTTAATTGCCTAACTATTAATCAGTATTGATTATCAATAATTTTGGTTTGTAGTATTGTAAACTAAATACAAAATTTAGTTACAAATATATTTTACTTTTCATTATATATTTAATAGTGGACTAACAATACAAATAAAACAATATTATAGATATATTTAGGTTTAATATATATACAATGCAATTAATTTAAGATAAAACAGATTTTAATAACTTTTGAATTTTATTTTTAAAGTTTAATAAATTCAACTCTTCTGTTTATTGCTTTATTTGATGGAGTATCGTTAGGAACTATTGGTCTGCTTTCGCCTTCGCCATCAGTTGAAATGCGTTCTGTAGCAATTCCGAATTTTGTAACAAGTTCATTTTTTACTGACATAGCTCTAGATTTAGATAAATCTAAGTTGAAAGCGTCTTCACCATCACTATCTGTATGACCAATTATTTTAATTTTAACATCTGAATTTTCTTTTAATACTTTTGCTATGTCATTTAATGTACCATATGATTCTGGTTTAA
>CAZDEU010000126.1:5122-8140 GCA_964504265.1 uncultured Bacteroidales bacterium | reverse complement strand
AAAAAAAAACAAATATAGAATAAAAAGTTTATAAGTTTATAAAGTTTATAAAGTTTGTTGTAAAGTTTAAAGTGAAATGTTGAATGTTGAATGTTGAATGTTGAATGTTGAATGTTAAATGTTAAAAGAAAAAAACATCTTGTTTGTCTATAGAAATCGAAATTGTCAATCGTTTAATAGAACACTGATAACACTGATGCAACTGATGCTCGCAGTTTTTTATCAGTGAGAAGTGAATTTTCGATTTACGATGTACGATTGACGATTGAAAAACAAAGATAAATACTTAATATATGTCGATAAAATTAAATCGTCAATTAAATCGTCAATCTGAAATCGTAAATCGTATAATATAAATATAACATTAAAAGTTGTAAAACAAAATTACAAAACTATTCATAATCTATATACGGTTAAGACGTTCATAAATTCAGTCCTTGGTTACAATTACAGCAAATATCGACATCTGCTCTATTTTTTAAAATTTGTTTTCTGAATTTTTTAGCATTACTATTTTTCCATATTGATTTAAAAGACATATTATTAATATTTCCGTATGAATATTTTGCGTCTTTGTCGAAACAACAGGGCACTACATATCCATCCCAAGTAATTACACTTGACGACCAAAGCAAAAAGCATTTATTAGCAAGTTTATTTTTAATAATACTTTTACCCGAAGATGTTTTTTTATATCTTGAATATTTATTCTGCGATGGCATAAGAAAGTTTTTGTCAATTAAATTATAAAATTGAGCTGTTTTAATTTCAATTTTATCGACACCAAGTTCATTGGCTAAATCTTTTATTTTTTGAATTTCATATTCGGTAGATGACAATGCTAAACATTGAATAACCACAATAGGGTTATTAGCTTTAAGTTTTTTTCTTGTATTAATAATTATTTTAATACCGGAAATAACTTTATTAAAATCACCACCTTTTCGGTATTGTTCATAAGATTCTTGAGAAGCACCATCAAGCGATATTATTAATCTTCCTAAACCAGCATTAATAATATTTGTAGCAGTATTTTCGTCAATAAAATGACCGTTAGTCGAAACAGCAGTAAAAATTTTATTTTTTACTGCGTAAGCAATCATTTTGCTTAAATTTTTATTTAGAAATGGCTCACCTTGAAAATAAAGATTAAGATAAAAACAATGTTTTTTAATATTAACAATAAGTTTTTTAAAATCAACAATATTTGCATATCCTTTTTCTCTATTCAAATTATTTTGTCCCGAAGGGCATTCGGGGCATTTAAGATTGCAAATATTTGTAGGTTCATACGAAAACGCGTAAGGCAAGCCAGGGCTGATGTTTCTTTTGGTCAACAACGATAACCAATAACCTGCAATAATCATTAAATAATTATGAACTTTAAAAAGATTTAAAGATTTAAAGATTCTAAGGTATTCATTAGTAATAAAACCCACAGAGTTTTAAAGTTTTTCGGTTATTTTTTGTACTATTCTGAGTTTACTCAAAAATTCTTTAGCAAAAATTCTAAGAACAGTATAAGAAGGAATTGCAAGTATCATACCTGGTATACCTGCAATAGTTGCAGCCACTAATATTACTAAGAATAATTCTAATGGATGCGCTCTAACACTTTTAGAAAAGATAATACTTTGTAATATGTAGCCGTCAATAATGTTTACTGTTATAAAAATAGCAATCATTTTAAGAGTTAAGGGAAGCATTTGCGTATAAAAATCCATCTCAAGATTTGTGCTTAAAGCAAGCAGAACACCAATAGCACCGCCAATAATTGGTCCAACATAAGGAACTATGTTCATAAAACCGGCTATAACTCCAATAACAAAAGCATTTTCAAGGCCAAGGAATGTCATACCAATTGTAATAGCGGTAATTACAACAAAAACATCAATGCACAATCCCAAAAAATAGCGAGTAAGTAATCTGCGGCAACTCGACAAAATATTTCTTATTTCAGTTTGATATTTTAATGGAGTAATAAGCATAACACCATTCATAAACATATTTTTTTCTTTTAAAAAGAAAAAAGCGATGAAAGCAGTAGAAAAAATGGCAACCAAGGCACTGCCAGCAATAGAAAAAAGTTTGCTAAAAAAATCAGTAAAACTGCCAATATTTAAAAATGAAAATAATTTTGTTGTAATAAGTGTTTCAATAGTTTCTTTTTCTGATAATAAGCCGTATTCGTACATAGTCATCTGCAAATTATATATTGGTTCTTCCAACGATTTGCTAATTGCTTCCAAATCAATTTCGGTTAATGCAGATGCCTGGCTAATTAACAAAGGAATAAGTATCCCGATAAAAGTAAAAATTAATACAAAAAGTATTATAAGAGTTAATGCAGCGCTAAGAGTGTGAGGGAATTTATATTTTCCGATTTTAATTTTATCTAAGCGTTTAACAATAGGCTGGCCAATTATTGACAATACGGCTGCTGCAAGAATATAAAATATTATTGAAGAAAAATACCAGGCAATAAACCCTGCTATAATTAGTCCAGGTAATGCCAACAACCAGTTTTTTTTTGCATTATCAGCCATAAGAAATATTATGTCATTTTTTTATAATATTTACTACAAAGGTAAATTATTTTATTAAGGATAATTCAATTTAAACATAACTCTTGAAATTTTGCCCCCTAAAGGTGGATTTAATTTAGAAATTGTAATTTCGGCATTACTAATTTCGGGAAATTCTTTTAAAAGTTCATCCATAATTCTTCGTGCAACATTTTCAAGAAGTTTTGATTTTATTTCCATCTGATATTTAACAATATTATATACATGTTGATAATCGATAGTTTTGCTTAAATCATCGTATTTTTCTGCTTCTTTAGTGTTAGTTATAATCTGTAAGTCGACACTAAATTTTGTACCTGTTAATTGTTCTTCTGCAAAACAACCGTGATAGGCATAAAACTCCATTTTTTTTAAAATAATTGTTCCCATATTTTTTTGAATTCTTTTATTAACAATAAATTAAGGTGTAAAATAAAAATAATTTGATTTATTA
>CAZDEU010000126.1:0-5022 GCA_964504265.1 uncultured Bacteroidales bacterium | reverse complement strand
GGCGTTCCTTTTTCAGTTATTCCTGCTTTTTCTCTAATATAGCCCCATGCACCGCCAGGCTTAACTGTTTTATAAAACTTAATTAAAACATTAGTATTAGTAGGACGAGTTAAATAGGTTACCAAAATCCATGATATTGTTGTTACACCAACAGTAAAAAAGTAACCACCTTTATTTATTATAAAAGCATCACCAAACAAAGGTTCAAGCCAAAAATGTCCAACAGCATAAGCTATAAAAGGAATTATTGTTGCAACAATTTCACTCCACGCATTAATTCGCCACCAATACCAACGAAGTATCAAAACCAATCCTAAGCCTGCGCCACATTCAAGTATAAAATTCCAAACACCAGATATAGTTGTAATGCACGTTGTAACTAACATTGCAACAGCCATTATCATAAATGTAAACAGTCGGCTCCAAAGAATATAATTCTTCTGAGCTGTTTGATTATTCTTGAACTTAGAATCAGGTTTAATAAATCGTTTATAAAAATCATTTACTAAATAACTTGCGCCCCAGTTAAGCTGTGTGCTAACTGTACTCATATAAGCCGCAAAAAAAGCAACTAACATTAAACCTTTCAAACCATCGGGCAAATAATCGCGCATAGCCATAACGTATCCCATTTTCTTTTGATCAGCAGCTAATTCGGGATACAGAATCATTGCAGATAGCCCAACAATTATCCAAGGCCAAGGACGAAGAGCATAATGAGCAATCTGAAAAAATAAAGTAGCCCACACAGAATGTTTTTCGTTTTTACAACTCATCATTCTTTGGGCAATATATCCTCCCCCACCAGGTTCAGCTCCGGGGTACCAACTTGCCCACCATTGCACACCAATAAAAGCTAAAAAAGCGCCAATAGAGATGCTTAAAGTGCCACCAATATCACTTAAACTATTATTACTAATAGCAGGGAAAAAATTCAATGACCAGTCGGGTACTTTTTCTTTTAATCCTGCCATACCACCAATTTCAGGGGAAGAAACAACAAGCACCGCAAGAATTATACAGCCAGCCATAGCAATAACAAATTGCACAACGTCTGTTATCGCAACTCCCCACAAACCACTTATTCCTGAATACAACATTGTAATAAGCATTGCAGCCATTACCCACCAATAAGCATGCATTTCAGTAATATTAAAGAAAACTTGCAATAAAGTTATTAGAGCAATGTTAACCCATCCAATAATAAGACAATTCATAAATAAGCCAAGGTAAAAAGCTTTAAAACCGCGTAAAAAGGCAGCAGGTTTACCTGAATATCTAATTTCTATTAATTCTGCTCCTGTAAGTATATTTGCATTACGCCACAATCGTGCAAAAAAGAAAACTGTGAGCATACCGCCTGTAAGCATACTCCACCAAATCCAGTTGCCCGAAATACCATTTTGAGCTACAAGTTCTGTAACCGCCAAAGGTGTATCAGCAGCAAATGTTGTTGCTACCATACTTAAACCAGCTATATACCAAGGCAAGTTCCTGCCCGAAAGGAAAAAATCAGTAAGACTTTTGCCTGCTCTGTTTTTCAAACTAAACCCAATAACAAGAGCTATTATAAAATAGGCTGCAATTATTATCCAATCTATGTTAGAAAGATGCATATTATTAAATTTATTTAGGTATAAAAGTAACAGCAACAGTTTTAAAAGATATCCATACGCTATTGTTAATTTTTAACTTTAAACGAGCAACTGAATCGTTTGTAACTAAAGCTGCCCATTTTTGCCCAATATCTATAATAACTTCAATTCCATTAACGGTAGGTACCATTTCGGTAATAATTCCTTTAAACTGATTATTGCTACTAAACTCGTGATAATCGTTAGAGATAACTATATCTTCGCTTCGTACAACAATCCAACCTTTTTCTGATTTGACCTCTGAACTTAGTTTTATATTTATTTTTTCAGAAACAATAGCAAAAGTTGACTTATTAACATTAATAATATTTACAGCAAAAAAATTTTTAATACCAGTAAGTAAGGCAATAAAAGGAGATTTTGGCTTTAAAAAAATTTCTGAAGGACTTCCGCAATGTTCAAGAATGCCATTATTAATAATTCCAACCTTTGAAGCAAGAGTTATAGCATCCTCATAATCGTGTGTAACATGAATAATAGTTTGACCTGATTTATTAATTTTTCTAAATAAGGCTCTAACCTCAGTTTTTAGCATTACATCGAGAGATGACAGAGGTTCATCTAACAAAAGTAAAGAAGGTTTAAGTGCTAATGCACGAGCTAAAGCTACTCTTTGCTTTTCGCCACCCGACAGAGTTGCAGGTTTTCTTTTTAACAAATCAGTAATTTCGAGTTTATTAGCTAATTCAGAAACTATTTCTGTTTTCTTAGTTATTGTAATACTTTTAGAATTTAGAGGATATGCAATATTTTCAAAAACGTTGAGGTGAGGGAACAAAGCATTATCTTGAAACAAAATACCGACTTTCCTTTTCTGAATTTTTTGGTTGGTAATATCTAGCGAATTAATATATATTTTACCACTGTCGCATTTTTGCAAACCAGCAATAAGTTCTAAAATTAGACTTTTGCCAGAACCTGAAGGTCCAAGCAAAACAAAATACTCTCCTTCGTCAACACTAAATTCAACGTTTTTAAGATTGAATTTATCGAATTTTTTAGATATTTTATCAACGTTCAGCATTTTGTTTTTTATTTGTAATAATACGCAATAATACGAATACAGAAAGAGTAACTAACATAAAAACGGCTGCAATAGGTCTTGAATGTTCCAATCCGAAAGAACTGAATTTTTCAAAAATAAGCACAGGAGTTATCATAGGATGATATGCAATAATAACAACAGCACCAAACTCGCTCATTCCTCTGGCAAACATCATAACAAGACCAGACAATATTCCCCGCCAAGCTAATGGTAATGAAATTGTAAAAAACATTCTTAGTGGAGAAGCACCGAGTGTTAAAGCAGCCTTTTCAAGTTTAACAGGAACATTATAAAAAGCATCGCGGGCAGCAATAATTAAGAAAGGAACGCTCACAAAAGCCATAGCAATAACAATACCCGAAGGATTTCCAACAAAATCAAACCCAATATATTTAAAAAATTTTCCTGATGTTGAATTAGCAGCAACAATACCAAGTAAAGCAATTCCAGCAGCAGTGTGAGGTATTACAATGGGTAAATTTATTATTCCCATAATTAACGAGTGCCCTCGAAATTTTTTTCGAGCAAGTAAATAAGCTAAAGGCACAGCAAAAAAAGCAGATAAAAAAGTTGCAGCCATTGCTGCCCAAAGCGTTAAACCAATACTTCTTACTGTTTCATCATCAGAAATTGTATTTATCATACTTTCGCCAGATGACGATATAAATAAACCAGCAACAGGAGCAATAATAAAAAGCAACATTAAGCCACCCAAAAATGCAAAAACAAGATTTAATCCTTGAAAATTTCGCATAATAATATATTATTGACCATTTCTTTTCATTATCTCCTGTCCTTTTTCTGATAATACATAATTCAAAAAAGTCTTAGCAGCATTAATATTTTGGCAACTTTTAGGAATAGTGATACCATACACCATGACACTGCCATATTCTTTTATTTTATTACCTGTTTTACTGTCAGCAATCTCAGCATAAACATCAGAATAATTTGTATTAAAACTATCATTTCCAAGATTAATTTCATCAGGCAATTCAATATATTTTAAATTATGTTGAATAGCAACAGATTTATAAAGATAAATATAATCAATAGTACCAGTTTCGAGAAGTGCCAGTAAATCTGTTTCTTTGGGTCGCATATATTTTGAATCTTTAGATAATAATTTTTCAGTAAGGTTTGGCGATTTATAGTAATTTTCGGCGAGTTTAACAGTTAAAACAGCCCTTACGCCGCAAGGGTCAGAAAAAGGGTCGGATCTTCCTGTTTTAATTTCAGGTTTTGAAAGTATATTATACCAATTATCAGCATTAATAATTTCATGATGTTTTGATTTATCAGTAAAAACAATAGCCATACTATTACGGGCAAAAGCGAAAGCAGTATCTGCCCATTGAGGTATAAGCATATTCTCAATAACGTGAATATCGGCTGAGGCAAAAACATCACATCTTTTGTTTAAATCAGAAATTTTGCGAGCACAAGCCTTGCTGCCTGCAGCTTCTGTCAAAATATTTACATCGGGATAATTAATTTTAAATGAATCAGTAATTTCTTTAAAAGGTACACTTAAACTACCAGCATGAAATATTATTAAATCGCCACTAACCTCAATGTTTTTGTTAGTTGATGTTTTAGTGCTAAAGAAGTCAAATCCCCAAAAAATAATTATCAATGCAATTACAATAATAAGTATAAAACCTAGTTTTTTATATGTAAAACCCATACTATGTAATTTTAAAAAATAAAAACAACGATTTATTTGTAAAAACAAATATAAGCAGAATCTTCTTCAACTTTTACGTTAAATTTTACATCTTTAGCAACTTCAAAAGAATCACCATCTTTATAAAGTTTAGCACAACGATTGCCAGGCAGTCGAACTTTCATTTTACCGCTAACAACCTTCATTATTTCAATGGTGCTTGTGCCAAATTCGTACTCGCCCTTTTCCATAACACCTATAGTAGCAGGACCTTCAGGAGAATTAAAAGCAATTGATTTTACCTTACCATCAAAATATTCATTTACTTTAAACATAATATTTTTTTTTAAAATTAATACTAAATTTATTTATCGCAAATATATTAATATTTAAATTCACAGTTGAGTAAACGAATATTATTATTTTAATATTCTCAGAACAACTGAACTCAATGGATTTTAATATGATACCAAAATTAGTGATATCAAGAAAGTTTTTTTGTTATAATACAACTAAATTCCGATAATCATTAAAGTATAACCATATTTTATAAAAAATTAAACGATACATCATAACGCTGATTGAATATTATAACCTTGATGTTATAATATCAGTTGGTTACCGAGTAAAATCTGTGCGAGGCACTCAGTTTAGAA
>CAZDEU010000125.1:4023-8215 GCA_964504265.1 uncultured Bacteroidales bacterium | reverse complement strand
AAGCAACAGCATTGTCAAAATAATATTAATTTTCTTCATATTTTTGATTTTAAAACAATAAATTATTCGATTAATTGCTCAATTTTATTAACAACTTTATATTCAACGTTTTCAAATTCATTGTAATGCGATTTTCCACATTTTATTTTCAGTTGTTCTTCTCTGCTTAATTTTGCAAAATCAACGTGCGTTGTTCCTGTATCTTTTGTTTCAGCTATAAAATAAACTCTATTATCATCTTCAAATACAATTGCCCAATCAGGATTGTAATTACCAATTGGAGTAGGTATCTTAAACCATTGTGGAAGTTTAAAATAAAATTTAACCTGTTCACTTGTTTCACAATCTTTAGCAAATTTACTCTCAACGCCTGAATCTAAAGGGATATATTCTTCGTAAATTGTTTTAGAATTATTAGATATTTTAAAAGAAAAATTATTCAGATAAACCTCAAAATCTTTATCATCAAATAACTCAAGCATATAATATTCAGAATCTCCAATTTTTTGGTATTTAATACCATCAATCATTAAATCGTATAAAGTTCTTTTTATAGCTTGTGATGCGTAATCAAGAAACAATTGAGGATTAACCAGGATATCCTTAATTCTTCCTGAATTAATAAGAATTTTATATATGGTTGATCTGGTAAGTTCTGTTTTGCTTTGAATATAGCCTAAAACATCAGGTATCTTCCATGAATAATCGTTATAAGATGTTATTTTATCGCCAACATAAATAGCTTCAACGCTTTTATCAGTAATTGCCATAGAAACCTTTGTTGAACGAATAGAGGGTGCTTTAATTTCAGGCATATCTTTAATTGCTTTTGCGGAAGCAATAATTAAATCATTGGTCGAATAATTAACTCTATAAGTAGTTTTTTCTTTAATTTTATTCCAAATTTCAATAAAAAGAGGATCGGCTTCAAAGCCTTTGCGGTATCTAATTTTTGTACGGTCTTTAAATTTTTTAATTCTACCAGTAAACTTAACTCCACAATCTTCTTCAATTTCTTTTTGAAGTGCTTTAGCAAAATCGTTGTAAGATTCATTAGCGACAACAGTCAAACGATTTATGCTTTGGTCATAAATACGTTTGCCGTTTACATCAACTGCCAGTCTTAAACCACGTCCTATCTCCTGGCGTTTTTTTATTTCTGATTTAGTTTCATTTAATGTACAAATCTGAAATACATTTGGATTATCCCAACCTTCGCGCAAAGCTGAGTGCGAAAAAATAAAACGCAAAGGGTTTTCAATATTCAGTAATTCTTCCTTGTCCCTCATAATAAGGCTGTAAGTATCATTATCAGCTTGGGTTTCTCCTGATGTATCTTTCATTTTTCCTTTCTTATCGCAAGAAAAATAACCATTATGAATATCTTTAATCGAAAATTTATCTAATACTTTAAATGCCGGTTTTGAAATAATTTCTTTGTATATTTCTTCGAACCATTCAGCAAATTTTCCAAGTACAGGAACATCAGACACATCGTATTTTCTGTAATTAGCAACTTTATCAATAAAAAACAACGATAAAACTTTAATACCTTTAGGATATAATCGTAATTCTTTTTTCAAATGTTCTTCAACAGTTTTACGAATTTGAAATTTCATTACCTCATCAGTTAAACCTCCCTGTGTATCACCTTTATAAAGTATTTTTCCATTAGAAAATAAAATACAATTATTTGAAGCATCAATTTCTTCAATTATATATCCATTTGAATAAATCTCACGTTCATTTGATAATTTATAAATATCATCGCCCGATTTTACATTTATAGTTTTTTTCTTAACACAGTCTTTTTCATTAACAAGAATTGAAATTTTAGCTGTTACTTTTGTTTTAGATGCAATTATTAATTCAACCGAAACAAACGCATCGTTATTAGAATTTTCTTCAATAACCGAATCAACTTCAATTTGCTTTACGAGTCCCATATCGTAAGCCTTAACAGGATTTAAACTGTATGTTAAATTATACAAATTTTTATGCGTTGCAGAATAACGTAAAGTACAAAGTGGTTTTAAATTATCAATAGCGGCAATACGCTTTTCTGTTTCCATATTTTGTGGTTCATCCACAATAACAATGGGTTTAGTTGTTTGTATAAACTCAACAGGGCATTGACCATTTAACTTATCATTAGGTTTATTTATAATATTTTCATCTTTAGCGAAAGAATCAATATTTATAACTAATATTTCTATATTATTGTTAGTAGCAAAACCTCTTAAAGAAGAAACTTTCGTACTGTCGTAAACATGATAATGAACGGGAACATTATCGTAAAGATTTTGAAAATGTAAATGAGTTATTTCCAAAGTTTTTAAAACACCTTCACGTATGGCAACTGAAGGAACAACAATAACAAATTTTTTAAAAGCATATTGTTTAAATAATTCGTAAATACTACGTAAATAAACATAAGTTTTGCCTGTACCTGTTTCCATTTCAACAGAAAAATGCAAACTGTCTAAATTTTCAGATTTTGTTATACCATTTTCAAATTGTATAGATTGTAGATTTTTTAAAATTTGTTCTTGCGACAAAACGAGGTTATTACCAATACCATTAATTAAATCTAAAGTGCCATTTTCTTCAAATTTGAATTCCATAAAGGAATCTTCCATTGGTTGTCCTTTGAACAAGCCTGTAACTGATTTTATAGCGTCGAGTTGATATTGTAAATTCGATTCAAAAGTAAGTTTCATTATGTGTTATTTGAAAAATCAAACATTAGATGATATAAAGTAATTTGTTTCTGAGCAACACTGTTATGCTTAGATATATATGTAAAATTAAAATTATTTAATAATTGAATTTTAGTAATCTTTTCTAGTACATTTGCGTTTACCGAAATATTTTTATCGTTAATAAAGTTTTTTTTAATTATCATATTAATATTTTCAATATTTTGATCAATATTAACATTATCGAATACAAATCCAATCATTCCATTTAAGCCAAAATAAGTTGAATAATAATTGGTAACAAAACGGCAAATTCCATTTTTTATGTATTCTGCATTTAAGCCAGTATCTCCGGTCAAATTCTTAGCATTTAATCTTTTACATTCAAAGATGAAGTATGCTTCATCATTTATATAAGGATTAATAGGCAAAACTCTAATATCAGCTCTCCCTTTATTTTCAATTGTTTCGCTATCAAAATGATAATTTATCAAACAAGAATGTTCTTTTTTAAATGATTCATTTTTTAAATAATGTGTAAGCATAATGTCTCTGATATTATTTTCATTATCAGGCAGTTGCAATTTGCTTAAAACAATTTTATTATAGCAAGCTATTACTTCTTCAATAATGCTTTCAAATTCTTTTTTATAAAAAGTATAATTATAGCCAAATTCAGAGGCATTCAAATCAAAAAAAATCATTCCGAATTCCTCCCTGCTTTAAGAATAGCATCGGCAAATTCATTAACATCTAAATAAGCAATAGCTTTATGCCACAAACGTTGTTCATTTGGTTTAAAAATAAAGAACTTATCATTATCGAAGCCGCGTACATCTTTTTGCACAAATAATTTGTCGGTTATTTTTTCGACCCCAAGTCTTGAAATAAAATTAATTATAGCAGTGTTATCAATATTGTTTTTTATAACGATATCTTTAATAAACTCATTTTCATTAATAACTTTAAAAAACATTCCAATGATCTGATTAGTATGCCAAATTTCAACAATAAATTTTTTACCGTCAACACTAAGGCTTGGAGCAAATCTATTGATATACAACTGAGCATAATCGGTTAAAATTGAATCTTCAGGTTTAATTGGTTTAAACAAATTTGCTTTTTCGTCTTCATTACCTACAATCAAAATTTTATTTATTTGCAAAGCATAATCAATAATTTCATTTTCGATTTCAGAAATATTTAATTTTTTGGATATTTTTTTGTCTATATTTTTAATAGCTTCATCTATTTTATTTTTATAATTAACTACCTCAAGGTTATTAAGAAAATTTAATTTATCATTGAAATGCATGTTATTTTTTGCATTTTCAATTTCTTCAACTTCATTTTGCACATCCAATTCAATATAGGGTAAGCTGAATTTGTCATAATTTTGGGTTTGTTCTCTTTCGATACCAATAGATGCGAAAGTGTTTACAGCATAGTAACTAAGAATATTTGTAGATAAAACAGATTGAATATTATATAAA
>CAZDEU010000125.1:0-3923 GCA_964504265.1 uncultured Bacteroidales bacterium | reverse complement strand
AGGATTTCTGCTAAATTGTATTCCTGTACCAACTGTAAATTTTGCTTTATCTGAAATAATATCTTTTATTGTCGAAAAATTATTTTTAATTTTTTTAATAAAATTAAAATCTAAATATGAACCATAAACCAATGTTTTCCATAGCCAGTCATACTTTTTTAGTTTGCTTTGCTCAATTTTTTTATAATCATTTCTGTTAATTATAAATATTTTGAATTTTGAGAAAAAACTGCTTGGTTTAAGTGTTATATGCTCAATTATATTATTGTCGGTATTTTTGCCATTAGCATACCTGAAAAACACAACAGCAGCAGGTGCAATTGAAGGATCACTCGATTTGTTGAAAATTTCGTGCCGCACAGGTGCTAATTCAAATACTCTATCAATAAAGAATTCCTGTAACCAATATGGTCTAAATGGGCTTTTTTCAGAATATCCTAAATTGTATAAAATTGAACTTTTTATAATAAATGCCGTTTGTGTGTTTGGTTTAGAAAAATCACTTACTCTTAATACAAAACCTTCAGCAATTTCATTATTGTTAATACCAATTTCAAAAGTTTTTTTCAACTTACTTTCTTCATTTTTCCTCTTTTTAATGTAATTCTTGCCAATATTATCCAAGCCTTTTTTGGCTGTAGCCCATGGCGGATTTCCCAGAATAAAATCGAAACTTTGTTTTTTAAACTCATCATTATAGCTTGCATCAGTATCAAAAAAATCAGCAACAAAAAAATTTGAATTAAGCAATAAAGGAAATTTAAAATTCTCAATTTCTGCAGGTTTCTGATAATCTAACAAAGTAAGATATATCGAAAATATTGCTACTTGCACAGCACTTTCGTCCTTATCAATACCAAAAATATTATCCTGTGCTATTTTTTTTATATCTTCTTTAAATTTATTTTTGTCTTCTGAAATGCTATATACAGCTATATATTTTTCAATTATTTTTCGCAATGATTCTACTAAAAAAATCCCTGAGCCACAAGCAGGGTCAAGTACTTTGCAAGTTATTTCATCATTGTTTGTTCTTAATTTATTATCAACCGTTTGACTAACAATATAATCGACTAAAAATGAAGGAGTATAGTAAGCTCCTGTCTTGGCTTGATTTTCTTTACCAATAAACCTTTCATATACATTGCTAATAAATTCAATTGGTAAAATTGAGAAATCATATAAATTAAAAAGCGATTTCTGCCCTGATTTTATTTCATCTCCTTCTAATAAATTAATTATTAACTCAAAAGCACTTTCAGGCATTGATTCAAAATTGTTTTTCTCAATTGGGAATAAATCACCATTAAATCCTTTATCTTTATCTTGTAAATATTCAAAAAATTTTAAAGTACGTTTTTTATCTCTCAACAAATAGCATAATTCGCTATTTGTCCATTCTTTAGATTCGCCTTCAAAATTCAATTTAACATTTCTGTCAATCAAATATCTAATAAAAATAATTTTACCAAGTAATGCATTAGCTGTTTTGCGGTTAAAGTCAATTTTTTTAATAAGTTCATTTTGTGTATCTTCAATATTTTTCAGCAGCTTATAATCGACCCTATTTTGATAAGTAAAATCATTATTATACTTTTCAAATGTTTTGCCGGTAACTAATTTAAAATAATTCAAATCGTTCAAAACATCGTTGCTTCCTAATTTTTTCAGCAACTCAGTATTTTCATCAATAGCAAAACCGTTAAAAACTGTAACTAAATCATTTTCAATAATAACAACAATAGGCGCTTCGTTAAAATTCCATATTGCTTTATGTAAATATTTTGGTTTTTTAGGGTTATCAAAAAAAAGTATGAGGGGTTTATTATCTAAGCAAAAAACAGCTTGAGGTGTCCATTTTTCGGTATCTTCGAGCAAGCGAACAACTCTGCTCGGAAAATTTACTTTATTTTTCCAATCATTTTCAGAAAGTAATATTAAAGAATCGCTATCAATAATTTCTAATTTCGAAAATAATTGTTGCAAGTTCATAATTTATACGAGTTTTAAATTGTTTTAAATTCTACTCCTGCATCTCTCATTTGCAATGCAGTATTGGTTTTCAACTGGTCGTTGCCTTCAAATAATTTATCTAAAGCAATAACTTTTAAAGGTTTTAATTTTAAAACCTCATCAATAATTTTTTGTGTAGCTTTTTCGAGTAAAAAAACAAGTTCGTTTTCGTTTATTCTTACAAAGTCAGATGTTTGTACAATATTGCAATTAAGCTCTTTGCCACTTTTTAAAAGTAATTCATAAATCATATTTTCGACATTGGCATTATTTGCAATAGGGTTAACAAATAATTCCATTTGTTTATCTAACTCATTTATATTTTTGTCGTTTATTTGTCGCCATTGCTTAAAATTACTATTCGATAATTTCAAAACTTTAAAACCTAAGTCTTGATTTTCTAATTGTTTTATTTTATTCTGCAATTTATCAATTTCTTCAATTGTTTCTTCGGTAGGCAATTCGCCCTGAAGTTTTTTTATTTCAGTTTCTGTTTTTTTAATTTCTTCTTTTATTTCTATTTTAATCTTATCGGAAGCTCTTTTTATACGCTCTTTTGCTATGTCTGCAATAGTTTTATAACCGGCTTTGTATGCTTCGCTTTTTTCGTCGCAATGTTCGGGCAACTGAACACAAATATACCTGCGGTTGCCTCCGTCTTCTTTGTTTAAATCCATTACAGCGTGAGCTGTAGTACCGGAACCGGAAAAGAAGTCTAAAATAAGGTCGTTAGTGTTAGAGCCAATTTGCAGTAAATATTTAATTAACCCTGTTGGTTTTGGAAATGAAAAAAAAGCATTTGAACCAAACAGAGCTTCTATTTCTTTTGACGCTTCATCATTTGATGCTATATTATCCAACCAAGAATTTGGGATTTGCCCTGGAAGTTCTGAAAGATAAATTTTTATTCTTGGCATACCTTCACCTTCTCTTGGTATTACCAATCTTTTTTCGTAAACATATCTATTAAAGGTTTCTTGTGAACAACTCCATTTAGCTGTTATTTTACGACCACTAGGCATTACAAGCTCATATTCTTTATTGTTAGAATTAGCTGGTCGCGCAAGGGGACCGGTTTGGTAAGGACCTTTGGGATCATTATCAGGGTTTTTAAAAGTCTTTTTAATAAAATTTTCTGAGTAAGCTATTGAATTTATAATTAATTTTTCTTTATTCTTAGAAAAACACAAAATATAATCATGAACAGGTGCTGTGTATTTTGATAAATTTGCTTGGGTTTTTCTTCTTCTCCATATAAATGTTTCAATAAAATTTTCCTCGCCAAAAATCTCGTTCATTGCGAGTCTAAGGTTATGCACTTCGTTATCATCAATAGAAATAAAAATTACGCCATCATCTTTTAAAAGGTTTTTAGCAAGAAACAGTCGTGGGTACATCATATTGAGCCAGTTGCTGTGGTATTGACCGTTTTCTTTGCTGTTTTTACGAAACATGCCATCTTTTGTCATATATCCATCTTCGTCTTTATCGCCTATACGTTTTTGGTATTCATCTTTTGTTTCAGAGAATTTGTCGGGATAAATAAAAGAGTCGTTGCCTGTATTATAAGGCGGGTCAATATAAATCATTTTAACCTTACCGAAATAACTCTTTTGTAAAACTTTCAGTACTTCGAGGTTTTCGCCTTCAATAAAAATATTTTCAGTTTCGTTAAACTTAAGCGATTCGTCTTTATCAGGAGTTAAAGTCTTTGAACTTGGTGTTTGCAAAACTTTAAAAGCATCGCTTTTGCCTGCCCAGTTAAGCACATAACGTTCGTTGCTAAAAGTAATATCTTCGCCGAGTGTAGCTTTAAGTTTTTCCCAGTCAATTTTCCCTTCACAAAAAATTTCGGGAAACAATTTTTGTAATTCTTGCAGTTTTATTTTATCAGGAGTAAGGCTTTGTCC
>CAZDEU010000124.1:0-8275 GCA_964504265.1 uncultured Bacteroidales bacterium | reverse complement strand
GTTATGACAAATATCTAAAAAATAAAGAAAGAACGCAAATCACAACGGTGATAGATTAACCCATAAAGCTTATTTGGTTAATATAAAAGGAGACTTCTACAGTCTAAGAGAAACTAAAGTAATGGCAAAAAAATGAAAATGACATACTGTAAAATCCGTGCACCTTGCAAAAAAGTTTTTTTTAATAAAAAATGGTATACTTTTGTATTAAAATACTGGTATACTTTTAGGTTGAAATAAACATATAGGTAAACTGAATATTGTCTTTTGTAATTCTGTAAAATTAATAATCATTTCATTTTTTAGCAACAAGATTAATTATTTGCAACGAATTGCCAAGTATTGACCTTTAAGGCAGCATTTAATATAATACCAATGATACAGATAATACAGATTTGTACGAATTAAATATCTGCGTTTATTTGCGTAATTTGAGGAATAACAAAGATTACTAATTACAATTTTTTATCCACAACAATCTGCTGCATCTGTGTTAACTGTGATGTTTAAAAAATAACAGAAATGTATAGATGCTCAAAGAAAAAACAATTAATTTTGAAATATTGCTCAAAAAATTAACTTTGCAATAAAAGAAATTATATTTTTGAAAAAAAATTGTTATGAACGAAAAATTTTCAGAGGAATTAAATAAAGTACTTCAATTTAGCAACGAAGAAGCTATCCGATTAGGCAACGATACTATGGGTATTGAGCATTTGCTCTTAGGCTTAATAAGGGAACAAGAAAGTACAGCAGTTCAGACTTTAGTTAGCCTTGGTATTAATATGAAAGAATTAAAACAAATTATAGAAAACAGTGTTAAAAAAACTGTTAAATCAAAAAGTAAAATATCGTCGCAGGCTATTCCTTTATATAAACAGACTTTAAGAGTTATAAAATTAAGTTATTTAGAAGCTAAAAATCTGAGAAGTGATGTTATTAGAACCGAGCATTTGCTTTTAGCTATATTGAAGGATGAAAATAATATTGCAACAATTACGCTGTTGCAAAGTGGTATTAATTACGATATAGTTCAAAAACAAATTAAAGTAATTTATTCTCAATCTGACGATAATTTATTTGAAGAGCCTCAAAATAACTTATCAGGCGATTCAGGTGATGAAGACAGCGAAGATCCGGACTCTGATTTGCCAGGTACAGGTAAAAGGCGGGCTGGCGAATCTAAAAGTCAAACTCCTGTACTCGATAATTTTGGAAGAGACCTTACTAAATTAGCCGAAGATGGTAAATTAGACCCCGTTGTTGGCAGAGAGTCAGAACTTGAAAGAATAGCACAAATTTTATCAAGACGCAAAAAAAATAATCCTGTTTTAATTGGTGAAGCTGGAGTTGGTAAATCTGCTATTGTTGAAGGACTTGCTTTGCGAATTGTTTCACGAAAAGTTAGCAGAGCTTTATTTAATAAACGTGTTGTAACACTCGATTTAGCATCATTGGTAGCAGGCACAAAATACCGCGGGCAGTTTGAAGAAAGAATGAAAGCTGTTTTAAATGAATTAGAAAAAAATAAAAATATTATTATTTTTATTGATGAAATTCATACTATAGTTGGAGCAGGCAGTGCGTCTGGTTCTTTGGATGCGTCAAATATGTTTAAACCTGCATTAGCAAGAGGCGAAATTCAATGTATTGGTGCAACAACTTTAGACGAATACCGTCAGTATATTGAAAAAGATGGTGCTTTAGAAAGAAGGTTTCAGAAAATACTTGTTGACCCAACTTCACCCGAAGAAACTATTGAAATTCTTAACAACATTAAACCACGTTATGAAGACCATCATTTAGTTTCCTATACAGACGATGCTGTTGATGCATGTGTTTCGCTTACTCAAAGATACATCAGCGACCGCTGTCTTCCTGATAAAGCTATTGACGCTATGGATGAAGCAGGTGCAAGAGTTCATATTAAAAATATAAGAGTACCCGATGAAATATTAAAAATTGAAGCTAAAATAGAAGAAATTAAACAGGAAAAGGGTAAAGCAATTAAAAGTCAGAGGTATGAAAAAGCTGCTGAGTTCAGAGATATTGAAAAGAAACTATCTTCCGAACTTGAAAACGAGAAAAGAAAATGGGAAGAAGAATCAAAACTTCATCGCGAAATAGTTAGTGAAGATAATGTTGCAGAAGTTGTAGCTATGATGACAGGTGTTCCCGTTCAAAGAATAGCTCAGAACGAAGGCAACAGATTGCTAAATATGGAAAAAGAACTTGAAGGCACAGTAGTTGGACAAAGCGAAGCAATTAAGAAAGTTGTTAAAGCAATACGCCGAAATCGTGCAGGATTAAAAGACCCTAATAAACCTATTGGTTCTTTTATATTTCTAGGTCCTACTGGTGTGGGTAAAACTTATCTTGCAAAAGTGCTTTCAAAATATTTATTTGATTCTGATGATGCTTTAATAAGAATTGATATGAGTGAATTTATGGAGAAGTTTGCTGTTTCTCGTCTTGTTGGAGCACCTCCGGGTTATATTGGATACGAAGAAGGCGGACAACTGACCGAAAAAGTTCGTCGCAAGCCTTATTCAGTTGTTTTGCTCGATGAAATTGAAAAAGCACATCCCGACGTTTTTCACTTATTATTGCAATTACTTGATGATGGACAGCTTACTGATAGCTTTGGTCGTAAAATTGATTTCAAAAATACAATTGTTATAATGACATCTAACATTGGTTCGAGACAATTGAAAGATTTTGGACTTGGTGTTGGCTTTGCAACTACTTCAAAAACTTCAAATAAAGCTGGTTATGCACGAAGTGTTATTGAAAATGCCTTGCGTAAAGCTTTTGCTCCCGAATTTCTAAATCGTATTGATGACGTTATAATTTTTGAACCTTTAGAAAGAGAAAACATTCACAAAATTATTGACCTAGAATTAAATATGTTGTTTAAACGTGTTGCAGATTTAGGTTATAAATTAGATGTTTCGGTTGAAGCAAAAGACTTTATAATGGATAAAGGCTGGGATGCCGATTTTGGTGCAAGACCACTAAAACGTGCTATTCAGAAATATGTTGAAGACCCTCTTGCTGAAGAACTTATTAAGAATACTTTTTCTGAAAATGAAATTATTTATATAAGTATAGATAATGAAATTAATGAGATAAAAATAAGCAAAGCTCAAGAAGATAAAGTTATTAAGCCTAAAAAGAATTCTTCAAAATAAATTATTATTAAAACAAAAAAAGCATATCGTTATTTGATATGCTTTTTTTGTTTTAGGCTATTACTTTGTAATTACCAATATCTTTTGACGTAATGTGATGAATAAAGGCAGCTTTTTCTTTGTTCTCAGCCATTGCATGATGAACAAACATTTCGGCTGAATGATAATATTTTTCATCGCGTTGAGCATCAAGTAATAATAAATAACCAATAATAATGTTTCCTGCCATTTCTACCATTCTTCTTGAATGAAAATCATAAATTTCATTATTCTTAATTGAGTTAACATGCTCAACAGAAGTAGAAAATTCAGATGTCATTTCAATTAAATGATCTTTAACAAACTGATAATCGGGGCGAACGTTATGAGCTTCATAATTATTAATCAGATTTAAGTAAGCACCAGTTGAAATACCTCTTATAGCGGCTACAACTTGCAATTGCGAAGTGCCTTCATAAATACTGGTAATTCTGGCATCGCGGTAGATACGTTCAACAGGAAAATCTTTCATATAGCCAGTTCCACCGTGAATCTGAATAGCGTCGTAAGCAATTTTATTACAATATTCGCTTGAAAATAATTTCAATAAAGGCGTAAGAACATCGGCTGAGCGTTGATAAGTTTTCATTTCTTTTACTTCATCAGTTTCCAACTTACGAAATTCCTGTAAAAAACCATAATTCTTATATATATCTACATGACGTGCTGTTTCGTACAATAAAGTTCTCATCCCATCAATTTTCACTTTCATAATAGTAAGCATTTCGTAAACTGCAGGATAATTAATAATAGCTTTACCAAATTGTTCTCTTTCCTGAGCATATTTATATGCTTCTCTGTAAGCAGCTTCTGCAATGCCAACCGATTGTGCAGCAACACCAAGCCGAGCAGAGTTCATAAGCGACATAACGTATTTTATAAGTCCAAGTCGCCTCTCTCCTACTAATTGAGCAGGTGCATTATTAAAAACTAATTCGCAAGTTGGCGAACCTTTAATACCAAGTTTATTTTCAATACGTCTTATTTTAACAGCATTATTTTTACGGTCATAAACAAAAAGCGACAAACCACGACCATCAGTAGTACCTTCTTCGGTTCGAGCTAAAACTAAAGAAACGTTGGCATCGCCGTTAGTAATAAATCTTTTAACACCATTAAGTAACCACATATTCTTATTTTGGTCAAATACAGCTTTAAGCTGAACAGCCTGAAGGTCAGAACCCGCATCGGGTTCAGTAAGTGCCATAGCAGCAGTTTCACCTAATGAAAAGCGAGGCAGAAACTCATTTTTAATATCATCGGAAGCAAATTCATGAATTGTTTCAGCACAATCTTGCAAGCCCCAGATATTAGCAAAACCGGCATCAGCACGCGAAACAATTTCAGCAGCCATTACATAAGGCACATAGGCAAAGTTAAGACCGCCAAATTTACGAGGAAGTGACATACCAAAAAGACCTGCTTTAGTTAATGCAGCCATATTTTCCTGAGTACCTTTAGCATAAACTACTTCATTATTTTCGAGCGAAGGTCCATCCTTATCAACATCTTCAGCATTAGGAGCAATAATATCTCCAGCAATTTCGCCAACTATTTCAAGCACTTTATCGTAGCTATCCAAGGCATCTTCAAAATCCTGAGGAGCATAATCAAATTTTTCATAATCTGAATAATTATTTTCCTTGAGTTTAACAATTTTATCCATCAAGGGATGATGAAGATGGAATTTAATATTTTCATTATCTGAATAAAAATTAGCCATAATGGTTATATCAATTATTTTGAATTTTCTTTATAGAATTTAATCATTTTAGGGATAACATCAGCAACACTGCCAATAATAGTATAATCTGCAATAAAGTTTATAGGAGCATTAGTATCGGTATTGATAGAAATAATTTTTGCAGATTGGTCCATACCTGCTCTATGCTGAACAGCACCGGAGATACCGCAAGCAATATAAAGTTTAGGACGCACAGTAACACCAGTTTGACCAACCTGACGTTCGTGTTCAACAAAACCAGCGTCAACAGCGGCACGCGAAGCACCAACCTGACCGCCAATTGCATCAGCAAGTTCATATAATAAATTAAAATTCTCTTTAGAACCAACACCATAGCCACCAGCAACTATTATCTGAGAACTTTTAATATTAACTTTTCTTTCTTCAACATGTCTTTCAATTATTTTAACAACGAAATCGTTGTCATCAACATAGTTAGCAACATTAATTTTTTTGACAATACCTTTATGATTAGTATTAAAAAATTCTTTTTTCATTACCCCTTCCCTAACAGTTGCCATTTGTGGCCTGGTTTCGGGATTAATAATAGTAGCAATAATGTTACCGCCAAAAGCAGGTCTTATTTGATACAATAAATTATCGAAAGTTTTATTAGTTTTATTTTCAGTATGGCTTCCTATTTCGAGGCTAGTACAATCGGCTGTTAAACCACATTTCAAAGCCGAAGCTATACGTGGAGCTAAATCTCTTCCAATTGAAGTTGCACCATATAAAGCTATTTGAGGTTTTTCTTCTTTAAAAAGTTTAGATACTATAGCAGCATGAGGTAAAGTAGAATATGGATAAAGCCTTTCGTCATCAGCAATATGAATAACATCAACTCCATAAGGATATAAAACATTCTCAACAGCATCAATGTCAGAGCCAATTACGACAGCTTCGAGCGAACAGTTAAGTTGGGATGCTAATTTTTTCCCTTTGCTAAGAAGTTCAAGGCTAACGTCAGCTATTTGACCATCTTCATTTATTTCACAGTATACAAAAAGTCCATTCACAATAGGATAAATTTATATTTAACAAAATTAATTTTAACCAATAATATGAGTATCAATAAGCTCTTTCATCATTTTTTCGATGTCTTTTTCAGCAGAAGTTAATTTAAGAGATTCCTTTTGCTGAAGTACAACGTTTTCAATTTTTTTAACTTTGGTAGGCGAACCAGAAAGACCGAGCATATTAATATCAGCATCAATATCGTTAACGTTCCACTCTTCAATTCTCAGGTAAGGTCTTGCATTATGCATTTCAGTATAATCTTTGGTTTCATCCTGAAGTTCAGTAATAGTTCGAGCATGTTTATATTTCATAACAAGTTTAGTATTCCTAGCTCTACAAGTAGGAGCTGAACTATGAACTGTGATTAAAGAAGGTAAAGGAGTAACAACAGTTTCGACACCGTGTTCAAGTCTTCTTGTAATAGTAGCAGAGTTATCATCAACAGCAACAATTTCTTCGGCATAAGTAACCTGAGGAAGATTTAATTTTTCAGCAACTTGCGGACCCACTTGTGCAGTGTCGCCGTCAATAGCTTGTCTGCCACAAATAACAATATTATAAGGTGCAAGTTTTTTAACAGCAAGCGAAATAGCATATGAAGTAGCAAGTGTATCGGAACCTGCAAACTTACGGTCGGTAAGTAAAAAACCTTTGTCAGCGCCTCTGTACATAGCTTCTCTGATAATTTCGGAAGCTCTTGTAGGACCCATAGTAAGAAGAATTATTTCGGCTTCACCCTTTAACTCTTTAATTCTAAGAGCTTGTTCAAGTGCGTGGAGGTCTTCAGGATTAAAAATTGCAGGTAATGCAGCTCTATTAACAGTTCCGTCAGCTTTCATAGCATCTTTCCCTACATTACGCGTATCAGGAACTTGTTTAGCAAGTACAATTATTCTAAAACTCATATTATGAAGATTATTTTTAAAGTCAGCAAAAATAAGAAAAATAATTTATTAACATAATTAAAAATAACAAATATTTCTGATAATTGTGAAATATCATTGTTGCTATATTATAAATCTGTGTTCAATAATTCTGAAGCTTGTACATTTTTTTTTAAATATAAATGCATTCAATAAAATATCAAACTCACATTTTATTATTACCAAGAACATAGTTACTAAAAAATTTTACGTCAATAGTAAATTATACTGCATGGTTAGTCATTTCTACTTGCTAAAATTTCTATTATACTATAATTTTGATTGTACAAAATAAAAAAAATATTATTAACTAAAACAGAAAAGTTATGAAAATTGGTAGAAATTATGGCTGCAAAGATTCAGATTTGATTCTTGCAGCCGAAATAGTAGTCGAAAACCTAAAGGCAAATTTAGATGTTCTGTCTAGTGTTCGTGTGCAATGGACAGAAGATTATGTTATGGATTTACGAACAAGGATTAAAAATGTAATGAGTAAATACCTTAGCAACGATTCCCAAAAAAACTTGCGTAATGCAACTGCTAATGTAAACACTATTATGAAAAAAGCAGGTGCCAGCCTATCTTTCTTTAAAACTCAACTCTTAATTGACTTTAAACATGAAAAAGAAAAAAAAGATGAAATTTTGAAAACTCTTGGTTTTACAAAGTATCATTTACAATCTTTTTCAAGAAATCAGAATGTTTTACTTCAGCTTTTACTTGCTTTTAAGGAAAACTTAAGTGAAGATATCAGAAGTCAATTAATTTCTAAAGGCTTTAGCCAAATAGAATTAAACAAAATTATTGATTTAGCAGATGCATTTAAAGATGCAAATCTGCATCAGGAAAACATTAAAGCAAACAAAAAACAATTTTCGCAAGAAAAGAGAATTGCTTTAAATGCTATTAGCGACGAGATTAAAGGGATATGCAAATTAGCTTCACTTAAGCTTAATAACAACCCTGCTTTGAAAGACGTTTTTAATTTCAAAAAAACAGTTAATCAAATAGCAACAATACGTAAAAGCAAATTGGAAAATAACATTGAAAATGTTATTGATGAAAATCCTGAAAACTTAATTCAATAAAGGCTGACATTTCCATAGCATTAAAGGCTCTCCTATAAATTAAGGAGAGCTTTTTTATATCATTAAAACAGATGAAACCATTTAAAAATGTTATGCTAACGGCATAGTTCTATGAAATTAAATGTAAGAATGTTGAATGTTAAAAGGAATGAATCTGAATAAAATTACACCCCAAAATCATATAGACTACTCTGTTAAACAAATATGAATCAATGCAAACTATAGACGCTCCTCTGCAAACTGTAGACGCTCCTCTGCAAACTGTAGACGCTC
>CAZDEU010000123.1:7431-8614 GCA_964504265.1 uncultured Bacteroidales bacterium | reverse complement strand
ACCAATGACAATCAATGACCACCAATGCCCACCAATGACAATCAATGCCCACCAATGCCCACCAATAATAAACGAGCATAATTCCTGAAATAATTTCCAATATTTTTACTAATTTTACAAGCTAAATTAAATCTGAACATTTCATGTTAAATCAAAATATTAAACTAATAGTATTATTTTTAAGCATATTATTGATTTCGTGTGGTACTAATACCCCAAAAAACAATGATGTTGCTATCGACAAAGAAGATTATTTTACTCCTGAAATTGCAGAAATTACAAATAAAATAAATTCAGACCCAAACAATGTTGAACTTTATGTACAAAGAGCAGTTGCATTTCTTGATTTTAAAAAAACTGAGGAAGCACTTTTAGATATTAATAAAGCCCTTAGTTTTGATTCTACAAAAGCCGATTATTATATAATTCGTTCTGATGTATATTTTGCTATGGGCAGTGGCACTAAAAGTAAAGAGTCGCTATTAAAAGCTATTAAATTAGAACCCGAAAATGTTGAAGCTTTATTAAAAATAGCTGAATTGCATTTTTATTTCAAAGAATACGAAAATACTTTCAAATACTTAGAAAAAGTTGCTGCTATTGACAAGTATAATGCAACAGTGTGGTTTATGAGGGGTATGGCTTTTAAGGATATGGGCGATACTGCAAGAGCTGTTAAATCGTTTATGGAAACCGTACAGATTGACCAGAGCCATTATGACGCATATTTATATCTTGGAATATTGCATGCTGCTCGTAAAAGCTTGCTTGCAGTTGATTTTTACAATAATGCTTTGAATATTAAACCAAACAGTGCTGAGGTTTTATATAATTTAGGATTATTTTATCAGGAAACTGAAAATTATGATAAAGCAATACAGACCTATACTATGGTTACTACGCAGGATATTAAGCCCGATAACCCTCAATTTATGTTTTTAAAACATTCTTATTATAATTTAGGTTATGTTAATTTGCAATTTACTCAGTTATATCGACAGGCTGTAAAATATTTTACTTTTGCTTTAAATTTGGATCCTGTTTTTGTTGAGGCATATTATAACCGTGGTTATTCCTATGAACTAATGGGCGATGTTATTAATGCCCGTAAGGATTATGAAAAAGCTTTGCAACTGAAAACAAATTACGATTTGGCTGTTAAAGGGCTTAACAGACTTGACTA
>CAZDEU010000123.1:0-7331 GCA_964504265.1 uncultured Bacteroidales bacterium | reverse complement strand
AATTTTATTAAAAAAATATTAAGAAATCTTATATTAATTAACATTTTTTTGTTAATGACATTTAAGGTTTTTAGTCAAGGGTTTACCTGTCCACGTGGACAGATTGATTGTATGGGATTGTGCGGTAGATTTACTGATAATAATAATGATGGGTATTGCGATTATACTATTTTTTCAGAAGCTACTGCCGCTTTGTTAAAGGCTAAGCAAGATTCATTACTCTCTGAAAAAAACAAAATTAATGAAAACGATATATCTAATAATGATAAATATGTTGAAAAATTAGATAATTCAAATAAATTAGATAATTCAATTAATTTAAATAATAAAGAGATTAAAGTTAATGATAAAACCGATAATGCTACATCGCAAAATAATATATTAAAAAAATCAGATGATGTTATAACAGATAATGATACTAATATAATTTTACAAAATAATATAAAGTCAGAATCAATAAATACCGAAAATAAAACAAGTAAACCATATCCGTTTTTGATAATTTTATGTTCTTTAACTTTATTATATTTATTGTCAGTATTTTTAGTTTCAAAATGTGTTATTCGAAAATGTACACAGAGGCGAATTTGGAACTCTTTATTACTTATTACTTTTTTAATTTCAGGGTTATCAGGGTTGTTGATGGTTGCAATGTTGAATTATGATTTCTGGCTCAATAGTTTTATGTCTATTATTAAATGGCATGTAATATTTGGAATTGCTATGGCAGTAATATCAATTTTTCATTTATTATGGCATATTAAGTATTATAAAAATATTATATTTACTAAAAATTTAACAAAAGATTGCGATGGAAAATAAAACTGAATTTTCGGTAAGTGGCGATGAATTGCTCAAAAAAATAAAAGAAATTATCAGAGAAGGTAATGCCAGAAGAATTATTATTAAAGATAAAACAGGTAATACTTATGTTGAAATTCCTGTTACTGTTGGTATTATTGGTGCTGTATTAGCTCCTGTACTTGCTGCTGTTGGCGCTCTTGCTGCTTTGGCGGCTGATTTTAGAATAGAAATTATTAAGAAATAGTATATATGATTGTATTGTTGAAACGTTTTATTGTTTCTTTTTTCCTGTTTTTTTTGTTATTCTTTTCAGGAAATGCAAATGAGCTTTCAAAAAAAGCTTATGCTTCACTGCTTACATGTAGTGCTGGCGAAGAAATGTATGCAGCTTTTGGGCATACTGCTCTAAGAATTAACGATAGCATTAATGGTATTGATATAGTTTATAACTACGGTACCTTCGATTTTAATACTCCTAATTTTTATACCAAATTTGCAAAAGGTACTTTAATGTATTTGTTGAATGATGAGCCTTTTTATGCTTTTGAAAGAGATTATGAGTACGAAAACAGATGGGTCAGGGAACAGATTTTCGATTTAACTCACCAACAACTTTTGCTTCTTTACGAATTATTAAATATTAACCTTAAACCTGAAAATAAAAGCTATCAATATGACATTTTTTATGACAACTGCTCAACTCGTGTTCGCGATATTATTGAAAAAATACTTGATGGCAAAGTAAATTATGTTGAAAATAATGAAAAGAAAACCTTTAGAGATTTACTTTATCCTTTTCTTATTAATAAACATTGGACAAGGTTTGGGATTGACCTGTTGCTTGGCAAACCTATCGACAAAATTACAGATACACGCGAAAGTTGTTTTTTGCCTCAACATCTTTATGATGCTGTTGCTCAAATGCAAAATCCCGAAACTGGTAAGCCCCTTGTTGCTTCTGATAAAGAAATAATTTCTAAGTATATTTATACTGAAGAAAAAAATGTTTTTCTTACACCTAATGTGTTTTTCTGGTTCTTGTTTTTCATATTTTTAATAATTAGTTTTATAACATATATTAAAAAACGACATATTTTTTTATTCGATAAAATATTATTTTTAATAGTTGGATTATATGCTTTGTTAGTTATGTTTATGATGTTGTGGAGTGAACATGCTTCATTAAGTCCAAATCTTAATATTTTATGGAGTTTCCCTTTTATAATTCCTTTTTATTTGTTTATTTCAAAAAGAAACTTTAAAAGATGGCATAGTATATATTTTCTCGTTATGAGTTTATTGATTGCTTTGTTTTTGATTGCTTTATACTTTTTACCTCAGTCATTTAATTATACTGTTATCCCATTAGTGTTGCTGTTATTATTACGATTGCTTAAAATATATTTATATATATATGATTATTGTAAAAAATAACATTATAAATTGTTTCTGATATACATAGCTTATATACACATTATTGAATATTTTTAATTTTATACTGAATTATTTTTTTTAAGATAATACAATAAAATATTATTTTTGTTTAATGTTTATAATAATATTTTAAGAAAATCTATTATTTTAAACTCCAAATTTTTATAAGTTGAAAAATACATTTATTAAATATATTTGTTTTGTATTAATATTATTTTTGTCGAATATTAATTTGTTTTCGCAGTCAAAATATACTTTGAGTGGTTATGTGAGAGATGCTGAAAGTGGCGAAGATCTTATTGGTGCTACAGTTTTTGTTAAAGGTATTAACAAAGGAAGTGTTACAAATCATTATGGGTTTTATTCTATTACTTTATTATCTGGTAATTACGATGTAGTTGTTTCTTATGTTGGCTATACTGAACAATTGCACAAAATTAATCTTAACAAAAATATAAGTCTTAATGTTAAATTGGAAGAGCAGACGTTAACAATGGAAGAGGTTGTTATTACTGGCGAACGTTCCGATGCTAATGTTAAAAGTACCGATGTTGGGAAATTTGATATTCAGGTCGAAAAAGTTAAAACAATGCCTGCTTTTATGGGCGAAGTTGATATTCTTAAAACTATTCAGCTTACGCCTGGCATACAATCGGCAGGTGAAGGTAATTCAGCTTTTTATGTGAGGGGAGGAGGTCCCGACCAGAATCTGATTTTGCTTGATGAGGCTGTGGTTTATAATGCTTCGCATCTTCTTGGTTTTTTCTCTGTTTTTAATGCTGATGCTCTTAAAAATTTTGAAATCTCTAAAGCTGGTATGCCTGCAAATTACGGTGGCAGGCTTGCTTCGGTTCTTGATATTTCGATGAAAGAAGGTAATAACAGAAAATATCAAGTAGAAGGTGGTATTGGTCTCATTTCGTCGAGGTTAACTGTGCAAGGACCTATAAAAAAGGACACTTCATCGTTTATTATTTCAGGTCGCAGAACTTATATTGATGTATTGGTTAAACCTCTTGTCAGAAAAACATCTCCTTTTAAAACTTCAGGCTATTATTTTTATGATTTAAATGCTAAATTTAATTATAAAATTTCAGATAAAGACAGAATTTTTGTTTCTGGCTATTTTGGCAGAGATATTTTTGATATGAAAATTGATACAGGCTCGTTCAAGAATAATATTTCGTGGGGCAATTCTACTGCTACTTTAAGATGGAATCATTTGTACAACAGCCGTTTGTTTATGAACACTACTTTGATTTACAGCGATTATCAGTTTGAATTTGGCGCTAGCCAACAACAGTACGATTTGGGATTGTACTCAGGTGTGGTCGATTATCAAGCTAAAACTGATTATACTTATTTGATTTCACCTTCTAATAATTTGAAATTTGGTGCCGATTATATTTATCATATATTTACACCCAGTCATTTTACTGCTAAAACTGGAGATGTTGATTTTAACCTTGGCAAAAAGGTTAAATTATATTCTCACGATTTTGCTTTATATGTTAATGATGAAATTGAATTGTCGCCCCGTCTTAAATTAAATGGTGGACTTAGATATACTTTTTTTAGACAAGTAGGTCCTTTTACACGATATATTCAGGATGATAATTATTCTGATATTGATACTGTATTTTACGAAAAAGGTGATAATATTAAAACATATAATAATATTGAACCTCGTTTGTCGGCTCGCTTTAGCATTGATGATAAATCTTCTTTAAAAGCTTCATTTACACAAAATTATCAATATATTCATCTTGTTGGCATATCTACAATCAGTTTGCCTACTGATATTTGGGTGCCAAGTTCTACAATTGTGAAACCTCAGTTAGGTTACCAGTATTCGTTTGGCTATTATAGGAATTTTGATTCCGATATGTACGAAACTTCTGTAGAAGTTTATTATAAACAAATGAAAAATCAGATTGAAATTCGGGAAGGAGCTTCTATTGAACAGGCTTTTCAGAATAATATTGATAATAATTTTACTTTTGGAAACGGCGAATCGTATGGGGCTGAATTGTTTATTAAAAAAAGTAAAGGCAAAATTACAGGTTGGCTTGGTTATACTTTATCGTGGACAAGTCGCAACTTTTCTGAGCTAAATAACGGAAAAACATTTTATGCTAAATATGACCGCAGGCACGATGTTTCTTTTATTACTACTTATGAATTGAATAAAAAATGGACTTTTTCAGTTGTCTGGGTTTATGCTACAGGCAATGCTATGACTATTCCAATATCGCGTTATTTTATTGAAGGTAATATTGTAAATGAATATGGCGAAAGAAATGCCTATCGCATGAAACCTTATCACCGTTTAGATTTGTCGGTTACATATTATTTCAAAAAGAAAAAGAATTTTGAACATAATCTTAATTTTTCTGTTTTTAATGCTTATAATCGTTATAATCCTTATTATATTTATTTTGAAACTACTGGTAATATAAATGATTTTAAATTAGAAACCAAGGCAAAGCAAGTGTCTCTGTTCCCTGTTTTGCCTTCTGTTACTTGGAATTTTAAATTTTAAAAATTATGACTTTTGTAAAGAATATATTTTTAAAATATTATTTGTGTTTATTGCTGTTTTTACTCGCTTCTTGCGAAAAAGAAATTACAGTTGATTTGCCCGAACCTGAACAAAAAATTGTTGTTGAAGGCTGGATAGATCAGAATGATTATGCAACAGTAATACTTACAAAAAATATGGCTTATTTTGGAGTTGTTGACTCAGCCTCGCTTGTTGCTATGGTTAATTTTCCCGCTGTGGTTACCGTTAGCGATGGTACTAACACCGAAACTCTTGTTAAAACTTTCAACTTTAATTATTTTCCACCAATTATTTACAAAGGTAGTCTTATTAAAGGTGAAGTTGGTAAAACATATTTTTTAACTGTTAATAGCGAAGGGAAAGAATTAACTGCTAAAACTACTATTTTACCTTCAGTTAAGTTCGACAGCCTTTGGTTTGAGCTTGAGGCTGACGAAGATAGTCTCGGTTCTATTTGGGCTAAGTTTACCGATAATGCTAATGAAAAAAATTATTATAGAATTTTTACTCAACGCAAAGGCAGAGACAACAGAATGATTCCCGTTATGGGCTCAGTTTATGACGATTTTTTCTTTAATGGTTTGAGCTTTACTTTTAATATGTACAGAGGGCAAGAAACATATACTGATTATGAAGGTATGGAAAATGATGATGAATACGCTTATTTTAAGTTGGGCGATACTGTAGTTGTTAAAGCTTGTGCCATTGATAAAGAACATTACGATTTTTGGAGCACTGCTGAAATTGAGTTTTTTAGTGGAGGAAACCCTTTTATGAACCCTATGCCTGTCAAAAGTAATATTAAAGGTGGTGGCTTGGGCGTTTGGGGAGGTTATGGTACAAATTATGATACATTGGTTATTAATTAATATCATAATAATATCTATAAAATTTATATTTAATAGGTATATCAAGTATTTTATGCTGATTTAAATATTCATTTATTTATATTTATTATTATTATTTTTAAAAATATTATTATTTCTTTATAAAAAAATGACAAAATGACAGAAAATGTTAACAAAACAAAATGCCTTATTATTGGCTCAGGTCCTGCTGGTTACACAGCAGCTATTTACACAGCTCGTGCTGAGTTAAAACCTGTTTTATATCAAGGTTTACAACCAGGTGGACAATTAACAATAACTACTGAGGTTGAAAATTTTCCTGGTTATCCCAAAGGAGAACAAGGACCTCAGATTATGAAAGATATGGAAGACCAAGCAAAACGCTTTGGAACTGATATTCGCTTTGGTATTGTTACTGAAGTGGATTTTTCGTCACGTCCTTTCAAAGCCAAAGCTGATGACGGCAAAACAATTATTGCCGATACTGTAATTATTGCTACTGGTGCATCTGCACGCTGGCTTGGACTGGAATCTGAAGCAAGATTTAATGGTAAAGGTGTTTCTGCTTGTGCTATTTGCGATGGTTTCTTTTATAGAGGTAAAGATGTTGCTATTGTTGGTGGTGGCGATACTGCTGCCGAAGAAGCTACTTATCTTGCTAAACTTTGTAATAAAGTTTATCTGATTCACAGAAGAGATGAACTCAGAGCATCAAAAGCTATGCAGAACAAAGTTTTTAATACCAAAAATATTGTTACTGTTTTTGATAATGTTGTAGATGAAATACTTGGTGATAATAGTGGTGTAACTGGTGTAAGAGTTAAATCAACTAAAAACGGAGAAACTAAAATATTAGACATAATGGGTATTTTTATGGCTATAGGACATACTCCCAATACTTCAATTTTTAAAGGACAGATTGATATGGACAATAGTGGTTATATTATTACTAAACCTGGTACAACTACTACAAATGTAGAAGGTGTTTTTGCTGCCGGCGATGTTCAGGATAAACATTATCGTCAGGCTGTTACTGCTGTTGGTACAGGATGTATGGCTGCTATTGAGGCTGAGAGATTCCTGACTTCAAATGGATAATTTTTAGTTCAAAAAAGTATGTTCTGCTAATATCTTTATACCTATTATTATTAGTATAATTCCTCCGAGTATTTCCATTCGTTGCCCTATTATTTTTCCTGTTTTTTTGCCAAATAAAATTCCTAACATTGCAACAACACCTGTAACAAAAGCAACTATTAATGATGCAATAAAAATATTATTTGTGTTTGAAAGAGTATAACTAATTCCAACAGCTAAGGCATCAATACTAGTAGCTACCGAAATACTTATTAGCACCCATATATTCAATGGATTAAAATGTGTTTTTTCTTCTTTTGGTTTCAAACTCTCAAATATCATTTTAACACCTAATATTATTAATATTACAAAAGCTACCCAGTGAGCAAATTCAGTTATAAAATCCTTAATCTGCCCACCAGCTATTCCTCCAATTAAAAGCATGCCGCCCTGAAACAATGCAAGACCAAATGCTATTCGTAATGCTGATAAAAATTTTATTTCACGTATTGCCAGTCCACTCGAAACTGATATGGCAAAAGTGTCGAACGATAAACCTATCGCTAATAATACTATTGTTATTATTTCCATTATTTGAATATTAC
>CAZDEU010000122.1:0-8656 GCA_964504265.1 uncultured Bacteroidales bacterium | reverse complement strand
TGGTCGATAAATACGACAATGGGACTGGCACCGAAGTGGAACTTATGCTACCGGCTAATATTTGATATAATAATATTTAAATTTATTATCTTTTATTCAATTTTGATAATACTTGATAAAATGGTTAAAAATTATTTTGAGGAGTTATGATAGTTCATAAAGTAAATTTACGATTTACGATGTACGATTGGTGAATAAAAACAAAGATTAATGATTGATAAATTTAGATAAATATAATATTAATTATGTTTAATAGAACACAGATAACACAGATGCAACGGATGCTCGCAGATTTTTAAATATTTCAATAGCTCCATAGAAGCGACATTTTGATAGAAATGTTGCACACCAGCATTTTTTTAGTTTCGGATAAGTAACATCTAAATAGTATATAAAGTTTAAATTAATTTTAAACGTACATAATATGTTTTTTGGCTATTGTAAATATTTGTTAGACAATAAATAAAATTGTAATTCTTAATTTTAATATCCCGCAAATTACGCTGATAAGCGCAGATATTTAATCCGTACAAATCTGTATTATCAGTATCATTGGTATTTATTATAAGGTTGAAACTAAAAATATGATATTTGTTCTATTGAGCCAGGGCCAACGCATCAAAAAAGTAAGATTATCGAAATTTTTTGAGTCAAAGCTGTGCGGTTCTAGTTCCAATGTTTATATTCCAATTTTTCATTAGATATTCTTGCAATATAAGTCCTGTCCATTTTTTACAATCACGACCATATTTAAGCGGCTTTTGCTTTATAAGTTTTTTGAGTTCTCTTTGTTTCTCAACAATTATTTTGTTTCTTTTCCCTGCTTTCTTTTCATTCAATAGGACAGTTATGCGGCCTTGGCGTAGTCTTTCTTTCCATTTTCTAGCAGCTTAACGTGTTATTTACCCAAAACAGCACAAACATTCTGCATACTATTGCCATTATGTAACGAAATAATAGTCTTACATTTAATAATGCCTTTGGCACTATTATCAGAATATACCCAGTCAATTACTTCTTTGATATTTATTCCAGAAAAATCAACAGGTCTTACAGATGATATTTTTTTCATAAAATTTTATTAAACTGTTTTGCAAAGAAAAAATGTGGGTGAGATGATAATTACACAGCAAAAATTTTATGGCAAATGATGGCATAAAAAATCTAAAACATACATATCATACGTCTACATATTATTATTAATAGTAATAAGAATATGAGCATTTATTTGTAAATTATTTCTTTTAAAACAATCCCAAAGAAGGATGGAAAACTGAAAAAATTTCATACGTTTGCTTAGAAAATGAAGAATTAAAATTTGATTTTATTTATGATTTCATTATCTTTATACACTTTATTCTGAAAATTAATAAAAACAAGTTTAAAATGAAGTTTAGATAAAACTAACATCTGCAAATGATTGCACAGAGAGATAATTATTAGAATGCGAGCTTTACACTATAACTTTAAAAATCAATAATTTAATCGAATGAAAAAAACAAAATTATTTTTTGGAAAGAATAAAGCTAACAATGACAGAATGCCTGTAGTAGCAGGTCAATTTTATTCAGACAACCCTATAATACTTAAAAATAATGTTATAAATTTATTCTCAAAATCAGAATATAAACAAATTCAAAATATAACAGCAGTAATAACACCTCATGCTGGTTTTATGTATTCGGGCGAAGTTGCAGCCTCAGCATTTAAACAAATTGATGAAAACAAAAAATATGAATATATTTTTATTATTTGCACAAGCCACAGAATGACCTTTGAAGGAGCAGCAGTTTATAATTCAGGCAATTATATTACACCTTTAGGAAAAATAGAAGTGGACACAGAAATAGCCAACAAACTGATTGAAAAAAATCCTTTTTTTATTGTTAACGACAAAGCTCATCTTTACGAACATAGCCTCGAAGTTCAATTGCCTTTTTTACAAGTTCATTTAAAGAAAGCATTTAAAATTGTTCCTATAATTCTTGGAACTTATAAGCCCGAAATAATTAAGAAAATTGCTAACACTCTTAAACCTTTTTTTAATTCTGAAAATTTATTTATTATAAGCAGCGACTTTTCTCATTATCCTAACTATGAAGATGCTTGTATTATTGATGATAAAACAGCCGAAATTATTATTTCAAATAATGTTGAAAATTTATTAAATCATATAAAAAATATTCAGAAATATAATATTTCTAATCTTTCAACTCCTGTTTGCGGTTGGACTTCAGTGTTAGTATTAATGTATTTAACCAATAATAATGATAATTATATATATCATAAAATTAAATATATGAATTCGGGGGATATTTCAGGCGATATAAGCAAAGTAGTTGGTTACTGGTCGATAGTAGTAGAAAAAAATAATAAAAAAAGTACATATAAACCAATGCCTGAGTTATTAAACAAAAATTCTACTGATAATGAGTTTTTGTTATCAGATAACGATAAAATAACATTATTAAAAATTGCTCGCAACACTCTAAATGCTTATATTATTGAAAAGAAATTCCTGAAAATAAATACTCAAAATATTTCAGAAAAATTACTCAAACAATACGGAGCTTTTGTCAGCCTTCATAAAAAAGGTAAATTAAGAGGATGTATTGGAAAATTTACATCAAATATGCCAGTATACAATTTAGTAAGTGAACTTGCAATAAGCTCAGCTACTAATGATTCGCGTTTTAACCCAGTCGAGGAAAAAGAATTAAATGATATTGATATCGAAATCTCTATACTTACTCCATTAAAAAAAATTAATTCTCCCGATGAAATTGTGCTGGGCAAACATGGTATTTATATTGAACTTAATAATAAATCGGGGACTTTTTTACCTCAGGTTGCAACACAAACAGGATGGAGCAAAGAAGAGTTTTTAGGATATTGTTCACGCGATAAAGCCGAAATAGGATGGAATGGCTGGCAAAAAGCAAATTTATACACTTACGAAGCATTTGTTTTTAGTGAACATGATTTTTTAAAACAATAATTTTTTCATAAAAGACGAATTATATAATATTGAATATCAACATTATAAAAAATATTTTAACATTTTTTAACATTTTTGTTGCATATTAAAAAAAAATGATTTTACTTTGCATAATTATTAGAAAAAATATTAACAATTAAAAAAGAACAACATGAAAAAATTATGGAATTTAGCTATTGTGCTTGTAGCAGTAGTAGCAATTAACGCTTGTGGACCAAATAAAAACTCTCCTGAGTATGTAGCCGAAACTTTTTTGAAACACATGAACAAAAAAGAATTTGCTGAAGCTAAAAAACTTGGTACCGAAGCTACTGTTTCTTTCTTAGAAACAAAAGAACAAGACACTTCAATGGTTGCAAAAGATGTTAAAATTGAAGATATGAAGTGTGTTGTTACCGGCGAAACCGCAATTTGTAACTACAAAGTTGATGGTAAAGACGAAACTATTAATCTTGTTAAAAACGAAGATAAATGGTTAGTTGATATGAAGAAAGAACAAAACATGAATGACATGGTTAACAGCGTTGGCGAAGATTTCGAAAATGCAATAACCGAAGGTACTGAAGCTGTTGAAGAAGCTACCGAAGCTGCTGAAGCTGCTATGGAAGAAGTAAAATAATTAAGTTTTTAACTTAATTACCAGCCGGAATAGCATGAAAAAGATATTCTTCATTTTCATTGTTATTCCGGTTTCTTTTTTGCCGCTTTTTCTGTTTCATAACGTTTATAACTACGATAGCCAAAAAACTCTTGAGTTTTCTGAATATACTTTATCAAACGATGAATTATTGCTTTTACAAGACGGAGATATTATTTTAAGACATGGATATGGCTTTGTTAGCGATATGATAGTTGATACAAAAAATGAAAAGTTTAAAGTTTCTCACTGTGCTGTCATCTCTAAAGATACAATTTTAAATAAATTTAATGTTATTCATTCCGTTTCTCAAACACTCGCCAAATTCGACGGCGTGCAATCTCAACCTCTTAAAATATTTCTTAACGACTGCCAGAAAAATTCTATAATTATTACTCGCTATAAAAACTCTGCTTTCAATAACACTGGTACTAAAATTAGTGAAAGAGCTAAATATTATCTCAATAAAAAAGTACCTTTTGACAATAAATTTGACCTATTTAATAATGAACAAATTTATTGCACCGAACTAATTTATTTGATTATTAAAGATGAATTTAACGACGATATCTTTTCTTACAATTCGAATAATGACCCAAAAGACATTGACTTCGCTGTTTTTACTGATACATCTCATTTTAACATTATTATTAATCACCATTTAAGAAATAATCCTTAACCTCCAAATTTAGCTCTTTATTTACTCTTGTCCAACATATTGAATCACAAATCTTTTCAAATTTTGTTTTAATTTTTCCACCATCTAATACAAAAATTTTCTTTGAACCATATTGATATTCAGCAGTTGCAGAATAATAAATATTTACAGGTAATTCATAAGTTTTACGAGTTGTATTAAGAGTATCGTATAAAACAATGACACCATCATCAATATCACCTCTATATAATACTACAGGAACTAAAAGAAAATCTGAATTACAGGAAACATTAATGTTTATAAAGGCAGTTGATGGCTCAATTGTATTACAATCATCATAATTATAATTATCGCACATTTCACCTTCAACATTAGTATCGCAATATAAAAAAACCAACATTGATAATATAAAAAAAACTATAAACAAACACTTTTTAAACATATATTATATAATTAAATTTGTTCAATATTATTATAAAAATTTTTCAATCTAAGTCCTCTATATAAAGGAATTTTAAACCCAATACTAATATTTAAATACAAAGGATACGTTTTATTTATTTTCAAATCAATATATTTAATGCCAGCCTTTAAACTTAATGCTCGGTTTCTTTTGTAAAAGAACAAATCAGCAAATGGTCTGTATATTACTTCTGGCTTTTGCGTGGTAGCTTCATATTTTCCAAAACTAACTCCATAACCTGCAACTGCACCTATCCCATAGTAATTACCTGCATATTTGCTCTTAATTAATACATCCTTACCAATACCACCTATCATAAGCTTTCTTGATTCTTTATACTGAAAATATATATTTTCGACAGATGAATTTTCTAGTACCTGCTTTGTGCTAATCCTTGTATAATAAGCAATTTTAAAATTCATATTATACCTAACATCATTTAAAGAAATCGTTAAACCCGAAAAATTATCCCTGCTATTAACAAAAAAATCAGCACACAGACCAACAGAAGTAAAAGATGGTAAAAAACTTTCCTTAACTCCATAATGTTTTAATTCTGAAATTATTTTTTTACTATTATAATGACGAGCTAATTTTAATGGACTAATTTTTCCTTTACCTGATAATTTTTGCGAAACATCACCTCCTTTCTGAATAAACAGTTTTAAAATATCTGAATTATTAAAAGCAGAAGCAATAAAAAGCGGACTAACACCATTGTTATCAATTACATTGGGCTTTGCACCATTATTCAACAATAATGCTACGTTGTTGTACTGATTATACTGCGTTGCATAATGTAATGCTGTAAAACCATTAATATCAACTGCATCAATTTTACTGCCTTTTTGTATTAAAAGCGAAACCATATTTGTATCGCTAAAAGCTGAAGCATAACTTAAAGCGCATATATTATAATATGTTGAACAATTATTAATATCGGCACCATAATATATAAGCATATCACATATATAATAATAACCATATATAACTGAATAATGTAAAGCTGATAAACCTTTATAATCCTTAGCTTCAATATTTGCACCACTTCTAATTAAAACTTCAGCAATTTCGAGATAATCATATCGGCAAGCTGCAATTAAAGCAGTTTGGCCATTCTCAGGACTTAAATTTACATCAGCTCCGGCATTAATCAAATAATTTACCATTTCAATATTGCCATTTTGAGAAGCATACATCAATGCTGTAACACCTTCAACTGTCTTTGCATTAACATCAACACCCGCCGAAATAAGCTCAGCAACAGTATGCAAACTATCGCCATAAGCAGCCTCTAAAAGCCTGCTGTTAAGAATAGCTGTAGAGTATTGGTTATTCTCTTGACAATAAATAATATAAGGTATAAAAAATAAAATAAAAAACACTCTAAAACAATTCATTTAAATATAATTTTTATGTAAAAATAATCTTTTGTTTTTGATTTTTTTGTATTTTTACTCTTCTTTTTATAACATATTAAAAAGATAAATATTTTTATTAAAAATTATCATACAATGAAAAAAACATGCTTTATTATTATAATGTTGCTTTTTAACTATGCAATTTTTGCACAAGTTAACGATACAAACAAATACAAAGACCCTCAAAATATGGATGTTGTAATGCAACAAGAAGCACATTATCCTGGAGGTGAAGCTGAACTCACAAAATTTATAAACAACAACATAGTTTTTAGCGACGAAGTTAAAAACGATATTATTTCAAAAGATATTTTGATGAGTTTTATTGTAATGCCCGACAGTACCTTAGCCGACTTAACTTTTATATCAGGCACAGGCGAAGAAAGCATCGACATTCAGATAATGAAACTTTTCAGCAAACTAAAATATGCACCCTCTATCCAAAATGGCGTAAATATTAAAATGAACATGATTATTACACTGCCAATAAGATTGAAAAGAATTAACAAATAAACTATCAATAACTATTGCTAAGAAAAGTCTTACAATTGCTATTAAATTCTTTGTTTTCAATAAAATAAATATTGTTATATATAATTTCTTAAATTTTTGTTTATAAAAACTTTGAACATTTTATCAACATTTTCATTTTTAAAATAAACATTTTTACCGCAATCAACTTATCCTTATTTACTTACATATATTTTATATGTTTAAAAAAATATTTTATCAAATGAATAAAATTGAATTAAATATATTAACTTTACATCATATTTTTTATTTAATATTATGTGGTATACTCACTAATTAACTAACATTAATATTGTTAATCTTAATTTATGTAAGTTACATATATATTTAATAATTAAAATAATATTAATTAATAATTAAAAATTAACAAATGAGAAAAAATTACTTTTTATTGAATTTTTTATTAATTATCACTTTAACAGTTTTATTTAATAAAACCTCAAATGCACAACATCCAACTATACTAATTGACGGAACTACAATATTAGTATCTGATGTTTCAAAATTTCCCTATTGGCTTGGTGCTGGGCAATCATTAGCAATAGGAAACAAAGTTCATTATATTTCGGTATTGGAATATAATGTAGTTTCTTCATCAAGTATTGGAAACGATTTAATTTTTGACAAAGTTGTTTCTGTTTCTTCTTTGCAAACTGTACCTCAAAACAAAGCATGGAAAATTGAAGCCGTTGCATTAGATGAAACTGCTGGCATGATTGGACCTACTGGTGCAACAGGGGCTACCGGTGCCGACGGCACAGATGGAATTGATGGTGTTGATGGTGTTACAGGAGCTACCGGAGCTACTGGTCCTACGGGACTTACAGGACAACTGTCTGTTACGGGTACTACTGGGCAAACCCTTAAATACGACGGAACTTATTGGATAGCAAGTGATGAAATTTTTAATAATACTGTTAATATTGGCATTGGCACTACATCACCCGATCCATCGGCTATGATTGATATTAATAGCACTACCAAAGGGGCTTTAATTCCTAGACTTACTACTACTGAAAGAAACTCAATTACAAATCCTGCTACAGGCTTACAAATTTTTAACACTACTACCAACTGCCTTAATATATGGGTTGGCTCATCATGGAAACAAATCTGCGGCGACTGCGACTTTAACAGCCCTGTAGTTGGCAATAATGGTCCTATTTGCGAAGGCTCTACTCTTAATCTTACAGCAACAACAATAGCAAGTGCTACTTATCAATGGTCGGGACCTAACGGCTTTACTTCAACTGACCAAAATCCTGTTATTACTAATGCAGTTGCAGCAGCAAGCGGTACTTACTCGCTTGCAGTAACTCTTAACGGCTGTACTGCACAATTACAAAATACTGTTGCTACTGTTAATCCTACTCCTGTTACTCCAGTTGCAGGTAATGACGGACCAGTTTGCGTTGGCGATATATTAAACTTAACAGCCTCTACTATTGTTGGTGCTACTTATACATGGACAGGTCCTAACGGCTACTCTGCAAGCTCACAAAATCCAATAATTACAAGTGCTGCTTTAACACATGCAGGTACCTATAACGTAACTGCTGATGTGAATGGCTGTACTTCGGCTGCGGGGAATACTACGGTTACTGTAAATAATTTGCCTGCATCTACTTTTTCTCCTTTTATGGTTCAAACTAATAAAGCTTTATCTTTAACTCCAACATTAAGTGGTGCAACTTATTCTTGGACTTTTACAAACGGCTCTCCTAGTTCAAGTTCAGTTGAAAACCCTTCTGTAACTTGGTCAACAGCCGGTAGTTATAACACAAGTTTAACAGTTACAGATGGTAACAGTTGCTCTTCGACTACAGTAAATCAGATAATAGTTAATGACCCAATAGTTGTTACTTTTAATGCAACAAGTTCAGGTTCAACAGGAACAATTCAAACGTTTACTGTTCCAACAGGTATTACATCAATTAATATTGAAGTC
>CAZDEU010000121.1:0-8683 GCA_964504265.1 uncultured Bacteroidales bacterium | reverse complement strand
ACCAATGACTACCAATGACTACCAATGACTACCAATAACAAACCAATGACTACCAATAACCAAATATACCCATACGTTTCAATATCATCTCGGGTTATTATATAATTGTCTTGCTCTACTGCCCCAATGTGAATTATAGTCATTTTCATCGAAGTTTAGCAAAGTATTATCTCTATTTAGCTTACGCTCCCACATCGGAAAACTAACTTCACCAACTGCATCCGAATGCAATAATTCGTAATCACCTGTTACAAGGTCAGGCAAATAAAACACGAATCTTTTATTGCGTTGCCGCTGATTTAATGCGTAATAATGCCATATTTCGTAAGGATAAGCATTAGGCTCATAAGCAACTTCCTGTCTTGAATTTGGAGGACCGTATTGCAAATATACACGTCCCCTATCAGTTTCCCAGCCTTTTCTGATTCTTGTCCCAAAAGCATTATCAACTGCAATAACCATATTATTATAATTCATCCATTCAACTTGTGGCTCAAACGGATTGCGAGTTTGCCAAAAATTCAAAAAATATTGCTTCATCCATATTATATCATTATTTTTAAGTCCATTTAACGAAAATTGTTTCTCAGTTTCTGATGAAATTGGAGACAAACACATAATATATTCCCTTAAACTATCAATATTATTATATTTATCGACAAAAGTGTTTGTTATATTAATTTGTTCTATATCAGGCAATTCAAATGTAACTGCAGGATTATTTCTTTGAAAAAACACTTCATTTACAGCCATTATATCATTGTTTTGATCCCTTGCTTCTACTACAAGATAATAATTTCCTGAAGGCAAATTAGATATATCCATTTCGCTGAGCAAAACATTTACTTTTGAACTATTACTCCTTCTAAACATACTGAAATTATCGACTTTAAGCCCTGATGTAAAAGATTTTATATACATATTTATTAAATATTTATAATCATTCCCATATATTTCAGATGTATTATATATTTCGGAATAAAATTTAATTTTATTTATATCCTTGGGGTAATACGCTGCTATGTAAGGTATTATATCGTAACCACTTTTACTTAAAATTGAGTTTTCATTTGATTTTGAATAAGAATCAGCAAGCTGAATACCCGAAATGCTGACAATACTATCCGAATAATTAATATCAATTAATGTAGAATATTGTAATTCGTCAGATTGATTGGAATTTTTATCTTTTATATTAATCTCAAACTCGTATTTACCATTTGCTAACAAAAAACGTTGCTGGTCAATAAAATTAAAATTAACATCAGAAGTATCATCAACTAAAGGTGAAGAAAAATTATACTTTTTAAAATTTTCAATTAAAGAATCTTTTTTAAAAAGTATCAAAACATCAAGATTAGCAATATATTTACCATTATCATTCTTAATCCAACTTACATATTTACCATCAAAAGATATATAAGTTTCTATATAAGGACCATCAGCAGGGGAATAAAATGTACAATATGACAAATAAGCCCTTAGGTTTTGAGTTCTAACCGTTAACACGGCAAATATTATTAATATTGCAAGTATAAATTTTTTCATTGTATATTTAAAAAATATCTTTATTTTATAACATAAATTTTAAATTATAAAGATAATCATAAAAATATATATATATCAAAAAAATTAAAATAATTTTTATTACTTTTGTTTTTAAGAATTATAGGTAATTTCATTAAAACAGTTAATCATTTACTAAATATCTGATAATTAATTTATTATAATAATACATTTAAAAAAACAAAATGCCTTTTAACAATATATTAAAATTACTATTTATAATTGTAACTATTTTAATTACTAATTGCAGTTGCACAACCTCTCCTACTTCTGAAATAAATGATACAATACATATTACAAATATAAATATATTAGATGCTAATTGTAATTCAACTAATATTGATAAAAAATATTTACTTGGTAAATTTAATCCTGCAACAGACACTGCTTTTATAAAAGTTGATAACAAATATTCATATTCAAACATTTATATAAGAAAACCTGTTTACTCAGCATTTAAAATTATGGCAGAAGACGCTCTAAAAGATGATGTAGTTTTAGTAATTGTTTCAGGTACAAGAACTTTTGATAGGCAAAAAAATATATGGGAAAACAAATGGACAGGCAAAACAAATGTAAATGGCAAAAATTTGAATATTGTTATGCAAAACTCAACTGAAAAAGCAATTGAAATTTTAAAATATAGCTCTATGCCTGGTATATCTCGTCATCATTGGGGTACAGACGTTGATATTAATAGTACTAACATTTCTTATTTTCAAAAGGGTACTGGCAAAAAAGTATTTGAATGGTTAGAACTAAATGCTAATAAATATGGTTTTTACAGACCTTATACAGAAAAAAATCAAGAACGCCCTAATGGTTACGAAGAAGAATTCTGGCACTGGTCATACATACCTTTGTCAAGCATTTTTTTGAAAAATTATTTAGAAATAATTAAATACGACGATTTAACTGGCTTTAAAGGAGCTGAAACTGCAAAAAAAATTAATGTTATTGAATATTATGTGAAAGGAATTAATAAATCATGTTTTTAAATTTGTATACAAACAAAACATTAAATGCAACTAATTTATTATTTTTTATGTTAAATATTATTTTAAATTAATTATAAACCAATTAATAAACTATATATGACTAATAAAAATTTAATCTTTTATAAAAACTTAATAGTTTTTTTGTTAATTATATTAACAAATTTAACATATTTAAAAACTCAAGAAATATACAGAGTTTTTTTTACTGACAAAAAAGACTGCACTTTTGACCCTTATGAATATTTTGATAATAAAGCAATTGAAAGAAGAATTAAAAACGGAATATCATTATACGATTCAACTGATTTTCCTCTTAATCAATATTACATAAATACAATTAAAAATAATTCTGACAGTTTAATTTCAATTAGCCGATGGTTCAATTTTGCGTGCATTTTGGCTAATGAGTTTCAAATAGAAAATATTAAAAATTATTCTTTTGTGAAAAATATAGATAAATTAAGTTTTAATGAAGCTATTCTTTGTAATTATTTAGATAATAATGAAAATGATTATACTTTAGACATAGATTTGGAAGATTTGCTAATTGCACAAACTGAAACAATGGGTGGTAATATTTTCGATAGCCTTGGGTTTGACGGTAAAGGTATAAGAATTGCAATTTTTGACGGCGGCTTCCCTGATGTCAATACTAGTAAATTTTTAAAACATATCAGGGATGACAATAGAATAATTAAAACCTGGGATTTTACTAAAAATAAAGAATTTGTCTATTCATACTCTTCTCACGGTTTAATGGTTATGTCGTGTATAGGTGGAATGTACGAGGATAAAAAAATTGGACTCGCTACTGGTGCTGAATTTTTACTTGCACGTACTGAAGTTAACAGCGAACCTTTTTCTGAAGAAATTAATTGGCTAAATGCTGTTGAATGGGCTGATAAAAATGGTGCTGACATCATAAATAGCAGCCTTGGATATACTTTCCACAGATATTTTAATGACCAAATGGACGGTAAAACAAGTTTTGTAGTTAAAGCTGCTAATTTAGCCGCCAGAAAAGGGATATTAGTCGTTAATGCAGCAGGAAACGAAGGTAATTCTAAATGGAAATTTATTGGTACTCCGGCTGATGCTGATAGTATTATTTCGGCAGGCGGTATTGACCCCGATACTCATTATCACATCTATTTCAGTTCTTATGGTCCTACCACCGACGGACGAATGAAACCTAATGTTTCTGCTTACGGCGACGTTGCCGCTGTTGCTAAAAATAATAAAATTAAAAGAGTTCAAGGTACTTCTTTTTCAAGCCCTCTGATAGCTGGTTTTGCTGCCTGTGCTTGGCAAACAAATCGCAGTTTGACAAATATGGGGCTTTTTAAAGAAATTGAAAAATCAGGACATCTTTATCCTTACTTTGATTATGCTCACGGCTTCGGAATCCCTCAGGCTTCTCATTTTATTAATAATAAAAATATTATTGAACCTACTTTTGAATTTGTTGAAACTAATGAAAAAATTTCAGTAAAAATTCATAACTTATATTCAGATAATTTTGACAAACAACAATATTTATATTACAATATTCAAAATAATGTAGGTAAATTAGAATTATATAAAATAATTTTAGTTATGCAACAAGACATATTTCTCATTAAAAAAAATGATTCCCTAAAAGGTAAAACATTAAATGTACATTATAATTCATATACAAATTCATTATTAATCAGGTAAAAATTAATGTTTAATTAATACACAATCCAAATATGAAAAAGACAATTATAATTTTAAATCTTTTGATTTTATTATCATTCGGTATAAAATCACAAGATGTGATATTTTCACAAGATGTTTTAAAAGATACTGTTAAAAGAAATTACGGGCCAAATCTTAAACATTTTTCACATTTATATTTAGGTTATGGACAAATAATTGGTAAGACCAATAATACTGAAGGTGAGGTAATTCCATGCAATAATTATAATATCGAAATTGGATATAAATATAAATATAAAATATGTAATTTTTATTCTGTTGGTACTGCTTTTTCATACAATATTTATTCTTATTCAATAAAACAAACTAATGATAAAAAAATACCAGACCGAAAAACTCATAAAGAAGAAACACTTAGAGCTTACACTCTTTCTTTAAATGTTTACAATCGCTTCAACTTTGGGAAAAGAGGAAATTATATAGGAAAATTTTTTGATATTGGGGTAAATGGCGATTTATGCTTTTCAAATCGACACCTTTACAAAGATGATTTGGGTAGTGGAATCATATCAAGAACTGTTGTAAAAGGATTAAAATTTTATGAACCTTTTAATTATAGTATTTATGGAAATATTGGTATAAATAGATATGTTTTAACTTGTAAATACAGAATTTCAGAATTATTTAAACCAAAATATGATTTTCAGCAAATGCCACCTTTAACAATTGGCTTGCAAATTGGATTTTACTAGTTTATTTTTTTCTGATAAACATAATCCCATCTCTAAACGGCAATAATAAATTTTCAACATCTTTATCCTTATTAATCAATGTATTAAATGCAGAAATACCTTTTGATTCTATATCGTCATGCAATATAGGAAAAGGAACTTTGCCTCTCCATAAAGCATTATCAACCAACATAAACCCACCAGAAGGCAATAATGGTTTTAAAAGACGAAAATATGCAGGTGCTTTGCCATGATCTGCATCTAAATATATTAAATCGAACATACCATTTAATTGTGGAATAATTTCAATTGCGTTGCCTATATGCAAATATGTTTTATTAATCAACATAGCTTTCTGCAAATTATTCAATATAACTCCTTCAAGCTCAGCATTTTGCTCAATTGTGTGTATTTCACCATTTTCAGATAAACCTTCAGAAAGACAAATTGTAGAATAAGCAGTAAAAGTCCCAATTTCTAAAATTCGTCTTGGTTTTACCATAAGAGAAATCATCTGAAGTAATTTGCCTTGCAAATGTCCTGCTAACATTTGTGGTTTTAATGTTCTTAAATGAGTTTCGCGGTTCACCTTATATAAAACATCAGATTCAGGCGAAGTAACACTGCTGCAGTATTCGTGTAAATCCTGTAAATCAATCATATTATGTTTGTGGTTTATAAATTAACATACTCAATTTCTCGGGTAGCAATAAATCATTAGCAATCTCTAAAATATCATTAGAATTAACTGAATTTATTTTTTCAAAAACCGTAAGCAAATCATCAACTTTATTAAAAACAATATAACTTTTGCCAATTGAAAGCATTTCATTTAAATCAGATTCAAAAGATATTGCTATTTGACCAGTTAACTGCTTCTTAGCTCTCGATAACTGAAGCGTACCTAATTTTTTTTCTCTTAATTTCTTTAATTCTAAATAAATTAAATCAATGGTTTTACTCATATTTCCATCATCACAACTTGCATAAATATTAAAAACACCACAATCTGAAAAAGCATTATAATTTGAACCTATGTTATAACTAAAACCATATTTTTCTCTAATTTGCAAACTCAGCCTACTGTTCATTGCAGGTCCACCAAGTAAATTATCAAGCAACATTAAAGGTATTCTTCTATCATCATTACTCCCATAAGCAGTACAACCCATTAATAAATGAGTATGAGATATTTTTTTTTCAATAATTGAATTAAAAGTATTGTCAATATTAAATGGTGAACGCTTTGAAACATCATTATTATTGTTATATATCGAATAATATTTATTAATAATATTAACTAATTTATCAAAATTAATATTACCAACTGAACAAATTACAATATTAGTATTAATATAATTTCGATTAATAAAATCTGAAATATTTTTTTTATTAAATATCTTAACAGTTTTACTTGTACCTAAAATATTATGAGCCAAGCTATGTCCCTTAAAAAGCATTTCTTCAAATTCATCATAAATCTCCTCTTGAGGCTCATCTTTATATGAATTTATCTCATCAATAACAACATCTTTTTCTTTTTCAATTTCTTTTTCGGGAAAAGTAGAATTAAATAAAACATCTGATAAAAGTTCAGCAGCCCTTTGATAATACTCAGGTAAAAAAGATGAATAAATACAAGTTTCTTCCTTAGTTGTAAACGCATTAACCTCACCCCCAACATTTTCCATTCTTGAAAGCAAATGAAATACTTTACGTGTCTTAGTCCCTTTAAAAATTGTATGTTCAATAAAATGAGCAATCCCATACTCATTTTCAAACTCGTCACGCGAACCAGCATTAATAATAATACCTAAATGTGCTACATAAGCATTTGAATGCCTGTGAACCAAACGTATACCATTATTAAGTATATTTTTTTTATATTCCATTTTTTATGAGACAAAATTAAATAATTTTTAAATAAAAATACTCTTATTTAATAAAATAATAAAATTTAAAATATTGATTTTCGAATATGTTCTTTAAAAAATATTTTAAAGAATATATTTAATCACTTATAATATATTTAATCCTGTTTAATTTATAATAATATTTTTTTTTAAGATATTTTTTTTTATCAATAAGTAAGTATAATTACTTAATTTAATATAAAATTAGTAACATTATGTAAATATAAGGTATAAACATTTGAATTTTATTAAAAATAATGTTATATTTAAAACTTGAAAATTTGATGTTAATGAATGAAGATTTTTTATATAACTCGCTATGATTGAGACTGATAGTAACTTATAAAAATGCATTAAGTACGAAAACTAATAATATGAGGGGTGAATTTTTACAGATTATTAATAAAAATTTTATATATTTTTTGAATATATCTGTAATTTATTTGTCCTTTTTTATAATAAGCACAAATAAATTATCAGCTCAAAATCCTTGTAATTCAGGTGTCCCTTTTTATCAAATGGATTTAACTGGTAACCCTGATAGTATATGGACATCACTAAATGTTGCAAGAAATGACAATTGCTGCGGTACAACTAACCCCGACAATTGTATTGGATTTTTAGTAACGTTAGACTCCAATTCAGTTGGTATTAATTTTCATATTGTTAGTGGTGCTATTCCAAGTGGTGCTTTATATTATCAAATTGATTGCGGACCTATGCAACCCGTTGGCGAGGCAATTTGCTTGGAACCACCTGGTCCTTACTACATTACTTTCTGTAAACCAGGCAATAATAAAAATGTTTATTCAATTACATCAATTGCACAACCAGAATTAGGACCACCTACCGCTACTACTTTAGGTTGCTCTAAAACACTTTGGGTAAATGGTTTAATTACTTCAACAATTCAATGGCAGGACGTTTCATCTGGTACTGGTGCATACAACTCATATCTTAGCTGCCAATCAGGCTGCGAAATTACTGAAGTTACTCCCTCTGCTAATTTTCCACCTTTTGTTGATTATCAGGTATGCGGTTATATTAAAGATAATCATTGCCCAGGAATTAATTATTTTTGTGATACTATTAGAGTTCATTTTTATAGCTTAATTAATGCGGAAATCAATCCAAACCCTTCTGAATTTTGCGAGGGTGATTCTGGTGTTCTGATTACTGCAAATATTAATAGTGGAGCACCACCTTATACTTTTTTATGGACTAATACACCAGGCGATACAAATAATGTTTTAAGCCATGATTCAACATTTTTTGCATCTATACCCGGCACATATTATTTAGAAATTAGAGATTCTCTTTATCCTGGTTGCCCTGCTCAAGTTATCCCTATTGATGTAATTAAACATCCAAAACCTGTTGTTAATATTACTCCTTCCGACACAAGCATTTGTCTTGGGAATAGTGTAATTTTAACTGCCTCAGGAGCAGATAATTACGAATGGTCGCCTTCAAATAGTCTAAATAATACTACAGGTAATCAAGTTATTTCATTACCGGCTAATTCAACTACATATACTGTTATTGGAACAAATAATGCAGGTGATTGCAAAGACACTAGTTATGCCATCGTAAATACGTTTCCTGTACCTCATGTTAGCTATACAAATGAAAATGTTTCTTGTTTTAACGGCAATGATGGAGCTATATATCTAACTACAATAGATGGCACAGAACCTTACAATTATCTATGGACTAACGGACAAACAACAGATAGCCTATTAAATCAATATGCAGGCTCATACTATGTTACTGTAAGCGACACCAATGGATGTAC
>CAZDEU010000120.1:0-8759 GCA_964504265.1 uncultured Bacteroidales bacterium | reverse complement strand
GTAATAATTACAATAAAATTAAGTAAATTAAAAATCATTTTGCAAAACTAATGGCGCAGTCGAAGTAAGTCGAAGCATCAATACTCAATGTAAGATAATCGGTAGTTGGGTTGGGATAAGCCAAAATTGAAAGGTTGATGCCTTTGGCTTCTTCAATTTCTGTTACTACCGAAATATCATACGGTTGCTGTACGCCTTGTGCCACAGAACCATTTGTTCCTGTATTGGTGGCATAAACAACCTGACCAACGGAATAGCTCGCCGAGCCACCGCCGCCCAAAGCATTACCGCCTGTGGCATTAACGCTTGTTTGTGCTTGTAATCCAGTCAGTCCAAGACCTAACAAGAGTATGGCACTTAATTTTAATCGCTTGTATCGCATTTTTTAACTAATTTTTTAATTGTGAATACTCATTTTAATATTTCTGTTTTCAATGTTTCATGCTATTGCACTGGCTTTTCTCCACTGAATGCTAACGGCGCGCGGCTTTTGCTGGCGGACTGTCGACTGTGGTTTTGTCTGGAGCGCGTGACCTTTTGTGTTACTGACTCCGATGTCAACCGCGATCATGTCCAGCGAACGAAACTGTCCGGAGAACTTGCCTGACGGCAGGCAGGCATGTCCCGACGCTAGCAAAAGACGCAAGTTATGCACTGGGCGTTCATTCTTTTATAATTTTTTTTGTTATAATTTCTTTGTCTGTCGTTGCTTTCAAAATATATATTCCGCTTGATAAATCTCCGACATCAATCGAAGTCTTTCCACTGTCAAGGATTGCTTTTTTAATTATTTGTCCTTCGATATTTGAAATTTCTATTATTGATTGTACGGGGACTACTATTGTAATATTAGTTGATACAGGATTTGGATATAACTCAACACTAATATTATCTTCTGGATTAAATTCATTAATACTAAGAATTGTTCCACAATTTATAGGATTTCCCCATACTTCGTTTCCTTTTTTATAATATTTAAGTCTATTGTAGTCATGCGAAATCCAATAAGTGCATTCATAATAAGGACCTCCACAACCCTCAATATAACTACCATCTATTATTACACATCCATCAAAATTCATATAATTCCAACAGGAATCGCTTATGAAACAATATTCATCCAAGTAAGGAGATCCTAATTTTTCTAATCTATTGTTAATAGAGAAATCCATTGTAATACAGGAAGCTCCGTTATTAGTTGAAAGTATGGTTTCTTCGGGTAAATGGTCAAGATATTTATACTCAGGATTTGTAAATATAAATGTCCAAACAATTGTGTCATGGTAATAAGAAGTTTGTACATTTGCATCAAGACGTACTTCATCTTTTTCGCATCTTTCCCATATATAAGTAATAGTATCTGTTGATATCACATACTTATTAAGAATTTTAATTAAAGATGTTTCAGTAGATTCATGATATTGTCCGTCATAATAACTGTATGAAGATTCTACCAGAAATTCATCGTTTATATCATAATCGTATATTTCACTTGAAATCAAATTTTTCTTGCCTTGTAAATTAGGCCCACTAAAAATATTATAAGTACCTGCTATATTAGGGAAGATATAAAATTCAGCAATCTCAATCAATCCATGCGATTTGCTTAGTCTTAGTTTTTTATTATTTATTGCATTTGATACCGGTGTTCCTAAGCTATCTTTATATTGAAAGAAAATAGTTTTTATTGTGTCAGTAACTCCTAGAAGAGAAATTGTGCTTATAGCATTAACGTATGCTTCAATATAATCGCCATTTATGTATGAAAAACATTTCCAACTTTCAGAAACTACAGCTTGTGTTTTGATTATAATGGAATCATTGTGATAGTTAAAAAATATAAAATCACCATTTTCTTTTTTTATAATTTGCTTCCCTATCCATGAAGGGCCTTTTGCATTAAAACAATAAAAAGATGAATCAACAGTCTGTATTGAGAAGAAATTATAAAATATAGTATCTGTGCCAATAGTAGATAATGAATCAATTCTTATTGCCTTTACTTCGTTACCATTTGAAAAAAGGTAAATCCCATCATTTTTTACTGCGTCGTAATTTTGGCTGAATAATGTCAACGATTGAAAAATCAGAAAACATAGTTTAAGATATTTTTTCATAGCTATATTTTTTCAAGTTGGTAATTCGTTTTTTCTTCTTCGCATTAATGATAACGGTTACGTGTATGAGTAGTGGCGGATTACGGGCATTTTCCTATCAAGTTACACTGAAGTTAGTGCGAGGTAAAACGTTCGAATACGCTACAAACCCCGCCATTACTTATACACGATGTTATAGCCCGTTTTTCTTAATTTTCAATTGTTTGTACTGTCAAAATATCATTACTTTTTAATATTGTTCTCCATTCTGTCATATACAGAGGCGATTGCTGATGAATTAAAACCTTTAATAAAAAGCCATATTGGAAGAAATAATTCAAATAAACCCCCTGGAAGATATAAAAGCATACCTGCACCATCATTAATATTAAAAATGCTAAACATATCCAACACAACTCCAAGAAATAACATTAAGTACCCTATTATTCCAAGTCCAGACAAATATCGCGGAACAAGTTTTGACTGATATAATAAATAAGAAAATATAAGTCCTCCCAGGGCAGTGAAAACAAAAATTATCATTTCGTATTTCCACATAAATTCTAATAATGATAATAGGTAGATTCCGCCAACAATTATAATTGCGCACTCAATAATTCTGAATATAACATATCCAAGTGCTAGCCATTTTTTAAACAGTTTTAAAATCGGAAACATCAAAACTCCAATGCCAACAACAGCAACTCCACAAATAATTTCAAGAATTACACCCAAAATTAATGGTGGTTTGTTTTGAGTTTCGTCAATTAAAAAAGATTGTATTAAGTTACTTCCTATCATAAACGTCACTGTCGCAACTAGAAATAATAGTCCGACAATTATTGCAATTTTTCTGGTTGATTTCATTTTTTCTAATTGAATAATTAATATCTATTAATATGCGTGAATCTGTTTAAATGGGCTATAACGAACCGGTGTGGCAAGTCGGCGGCGGTGATAGAAGCCGTTTCCTGTCCCCCAAACCGACCACTAAATAAAAGAACTGCACTGTCCCAAAACCCCGCCCCGCCGACCTGTCCCGCACACGAAGTGTCGGGATGCCTGCCCGTATGGTCAGGCGGGCTTGCCGACACAAAGTTTTCGGCTGTGGTTTCATTGTTTTATTATTTTTTCAATCCAATATTTATTACCGCTCGTAATGTATAAAAAGAAAAGTCCATTTTGTAAAAACGATAAATCAATCTTTTCTTCACTACCCAATATGGAATGTGAAAATACTTTCTTTCCAATTAAATTAAAAATACTTAATTCAATATTCTGATAGTTTTCATTAAACTTAACATTTAAATATTTTGAAAATGGATTAGGATAAATACTCATTTTTATTTTATCAAAGTCGCCGTTGACTGATACAACTAAACAATTATTTTGTCCATTATGATATTGAAAACTACTAATAAAACTCGGAAAATCCGTACCTGCACTTGTGCTTATATATCCTGCAGTATATCCACATAATGCAGCTGGAAGATTTGGATATAAAATAGCTGCACCCATAGCAGTATAAATTTTACCATCCGGGCCTAATTGCATACCACATGGCACACAACCATCGGAAGAAACAGTAGTTTTTGACGCATTGATTGCAGCTTCAGTTCCTGCACTTAAATCGAACTGAAAAATACCCCCTATCCCATAGACATATAATTTGGAATTATCGGGTGAAAATTCAAGAGAATATCCATAAGAAATTGAGGTCAAATTAATCAGATTGGAAACTACTCCTGTTGAATCATTAAAATCCAAAATTGCACCATTTGGAACTCCATTATTACTTGTCAATGATCCAATTTTTTTTCCATTTGGTGAAGCTTTCATTTGACCCTGTGCTTGCCATTCTGATGGTCCATAGATTGAACCTATATGGGTAATAATAGTGTCAGATATTCCATTTGGAGTAATTAAATAAGCATAGAAAGTATCTGAATAGTGCTTATGAGCAATTAACCAAATGTCTATGCCATTTGGATGATTTACTCCTGTCAATTTTTCACTCACCGTATCAAGTAATAGAATATTTTTTTATTGATTATTACATCGCCAAGGCCTTTTTCGAGGCACATATCGATAATAGAATACCTTAATCCGTTTGCAAGATTATTTTCCAAGCAGTCAGTTGTAAAAAGGTAGAACAAACTATCAGAAAGTGGAACAGGGATAATATATGATGAAGTAGTTGAAGAATAACATCCCATTAGACCACTCCCATTAGGCATTAATTGATTATTACTATTCCATATATTTTGGCCCTCTGAATAAAACAATAAATTACCGAGGTTATCTGAAATACTTGAAGTTCCTTCATTATGCAAATACCACCCCGTACCTTGAGATAGAGGTATTATTTGACAACCTGAAATAGAAACAGGAGGAGAACCACCATTGAAATCAAGTGCTGACATATATCCAAAATACCATTTGTTACCTTGGTTTTGAGAATAAGTCATTTGGAAAATAGAAATAAAAAAGATAAATAATTTAGTTTTCATGAAGATAATTTTTTAAGGTCATTCTGTGAAATCGGTTATTTCACCATTGCCGATAACGACCCAGTGTGGCAAGTCGGCGGCGGAATTAAAAGCCGTTTCCTGTCCCACCAGCTCAAAGTTAATTAAAAGAACGTTCTAGTCCAAATTTCTCGCCACGCCGACCTGTCCCGCACACGAAGTGTCGGGATGCCTGCCCGTATGGTCAGGCGGGCTTGCCGACACAAAGTTAGCCACAGTGCATTTATCATTTTAAGTCGTTTCAATTGTCAGTGATTAATAATTTTTCTGTCATGAATGATTTATTGTCCTGTGTTAATTGCAGAAAATACATTCCATTAGGTAAATTTTCTCTCAACAAAATGATTGTTTGACCAGAAATATTATTTAATAGTTTTACTTGTTGTCCGAATGAATTGTAAATTGTAAGAGTTGCATTTTTGAGAATTTCATTTGTAAGCAAAGTCGTTTGAATTGAACATGGATTAGGGTATATAAAAAAGATTTTTTCAAGATTTGATTCTTCAATACCTGTTGTGGTAGAAAGTTTGGCGAGATAAAGGTCAAATAGGCCGCTATTGCTAAAAGTTGTCGTACCAAAGGAAATAGATAAACTATTGTAAGAACCGACAATATATACATTACCGAAATTATCAGTATTAACTCCATAAGCAAAATTGTCCCATACTGCGGGCACACTAGTTGCCCATAATACATTGCCTACAGCATCATATTCTACCAAAAATATATCTCCGCTACCACTGCTGCAATTGTTTAAAGCAATCGAGTCGAAGGTAAGGATAGTACTAAAAAAACTTCCTGTTACAACAACATTCCCATTAACAGTAGCGCTAACGCTATTTCCATAATCATTATCACTACCTCCTGAACATTTCGCCCATTTAACATTACCATTCACATCGTACTTAACCACAAATATATCAGTAGTCAAAGTGTGGTTGCTTGTCAGGCTAGCAGAATCAAAGGATAGTACAGAACTTTTGAATGTCCCTGTAATAAATGAATTACCGTTGGCATCAGTGCTTATACTATTGCTTATATCATCACCTGCGCCATTTACACTTTTTGCCCAAATGACTTCACCGTTTGCATTGTATTTTACAACAAAAATATCTGCATTACCCGCATTTGTCAATGTAATGGAATCAAATGTGATAAAAGGACTACGGAAATACCCTGTAATATAAATATTTCCTTCTGGATCAGTACTAATTCCTGTGGCACAGTCATCATCACCTCCTCCTGCGCTTTTTGACCAAAGTATGTTTCCGTCGGTATCATATTTTACGATAAAAAATTGGAAGTTAATTCCGTCATTCATTAAAGTATCATTTCCGAAAATAGTGAAATAACTAAAAAATGCACCAGTCACATAGCAATTACCGAAATGGTCCGTACAGATAAAATCGCATCCATTATAGACATTCGGTGCTCTTTTGGCCCAAAGAGCGGCACCATCAGTGTTGTACTTCGCAACAAACAAATCATAATGGCTACAATATAACAAAATAGTGTCGAAACATATACCAGGACTTTGAAAACTTCCCGTTATGATTGAATTACCATAATCATCAACGCTTATGCTATTAACGTAATCATAATTAGTTCCCGCGGCTATTGTCAACCAAATGATATCTCCCATTGGGTCATACTTAGCGATAAAAATATCTTCTCCGCCAAAGTTGACCAATGTATAATAATCAAAGGTAATGGTGGGACTTTGAAAGCCCCCTGTTATGTATACATTGCCAGCAGCATCGGAACTGATACTGCGTGCATGGTCATTGTAAATTCCACCTGCCCTTCTTGCCCATAACCAACTTAGCCCTTGTCCGCTTGTTAAGGTCAGAGTCGATAAAAAAATTATTAATACAAATAACTGTTTTTTCACTTTTATTTTTTTTTGCATTGTGGCTAACGAACCAGTGTGGCAGGTCGGCGGCGGTGATAGAAGTACTTTCCTGTCCACGAAACCGTAAAGTTAATTAAAAGCCCTGACCTGTCCATAAACACTGCCCCGCCGCTGCCTACCGACACAAAGTTAGCTGTAGTTATTCATCTATCATTTTAGTTTTGACACTAATGTTGTCGGATATTTTTTTTCAAGATGCTCAATATATTTGTGTGCTTTTACTAATCTAGTCTTGTCTACACTATTAAGATAAGATAGCCAACCAGAAACCTCGTTCAGTAGGTTATTATTAGTTTGTTCCGACGGCATTGTTAGGTGATATATTTTAGATCTTAATTCCAGATATTTTTGTTTGCCAATACCGTAAGTATCATTTGAAATTATTAAGCCAGTAATTTTTTTAGCTCTGGCTGCCCCAGCAACTCTAGTTTTCTTTTTGTTAATGTTGAATTTTTCATCTTCGATAATTGTTTTTATCATCGGAATGATCTTTACAATTTTTCCGGGGCTAAGTCCAGAAAATGATAAATCATCAGCATATCTCGTAAAGTTAATGCCTCTTTTACCAACATAACCCTGAATTCGTAGGTCAAGACTCCAAGCAACAAGATTAGCTAATTTAGGGGAACATGGACTACCTTGTGGTAATATTCCGTTGTAGGTACATATATTTGTCAGGATTGTTGAAATTGTCTTATTATAACCTGCAATTTTAAAGATTGTATATACCTGATTTCGTTTTATTGAAGGAAAAAAATCTTTTAAATCAATTGTCAGAATTGTATTTGCTCCTTTATGAGGTTCAACATTATCAACAGTCGAGCTTCCCTTCTCAAAGCCCTTACATGAACTTGAAACTTTCAACTCATTTAAAATGTTAACAAGAATCCATGATTGAAGTGCTTTTAGCTTTCGACTTGGTTGATTAATTATTCTGGGTTTTCCAGACTTTTTTTTAATTGGATATGTTTTATAATGTTTATCAGCATTATAAGAAAGTTGATAAATCGTGTACTTAGATATGTGAGTAATTTTTGAAAAATCAGAAATAGTCTGGATTACAGGTAATCCTAGCAAATTTAATTTTATGCTATCAGTTTTCTTCATAACTAATGAAGGAAGGGAAGCTCTCTTTACTTCATAACTTTTGAGTGATATTTAAATTTTTCAATCCGGGGGATTTAAAAATTTAAATAATCGCGATAACTAAGCTGTTTTTAGTACTCGGATATTGGAACAACATCCACTCGCATTTTCAATTGCATACGCAATTTACTTAGCGTCTAAAAAGAGCTTACCCTATACCTTCAATTTCTTTTTTCTATTTTTCAAATTTAGTATTTCTAATCTTAATTCATCAAGAATTACTGTTTCTTTTTGCGTTTTTATTCTTTTACTTTTATGTTGAAAACGTAAAAACTCTTTAACACCTAATGAAGTCAGTTTATATCCTACCGGTGTCAATTCAACATGCCTTTTCTTAGTTAACATGGTTAATGCAGTTGTTGTTGACTGATATGCATTCTTCTCATTTTCCGTTGCATAACCTACAAGATTGATTAATATAGTTTTACTGACTGGTTCAAGAAGAAAAATTGTCGGTAACAAGAAATTATCGATTTGTAGTAAAGTAATCTTATCCCCAACTCTGCCACTACCTTTCTTCATCTTTTTCAAAACGGTATTTAGTCGATCAACCTCCTTCTCAATTTCGTTAGGATCAATAAAAAGTAAACCATTCTTGTTGGTTTTCTTTACAAGTTTTAATGGCCCTTGATTAATAAAACTTTTGTTTTTTTTATATTTTTTATCGACAATACAAATAAGTTTTGTTCTCAAATTTTCGTCATTAGCGAAAGCCCCTAACTCAGTAAATGATCCTGGACTTTCAGGAATTATGACAATAGCATCGACACTTTCAGCAAGTAAATTTTCTAGAGTCAATAAATCATTTGAATGAGAACTGTAAAGCAATTCTTCAAAAATGTCTTCAGGGTATATTAAATCATATAGATATGAATAACGAAATGTCGTTAATTCTTTTGCTAAGTTATATCTGATTTTATCAGTCAAAGAAATATCAGCCCCACACAAGAATACAGTTATTTTATACGTATTCGCAGGTTTGAAAATATCTAAACGAATTTTCGTCGCTATCTTCTTACATGCTTCTTTTGATATTTCGTTAGATTGATTCATTATTTCATATAATTACAGCTAACG